>JAPLFI010000574.1 GCA_026390755.1 Ignavibacteriota bacterium | reverse complement strand
TCCGACACCGACTGCGGCATCAACTGCGTTGCCGCCGTTTTGCATAATTTTTATCCCGACTTCCGAAGCCAGTTCATCAGCCGAACTGACAACTCCGTTACGGTATTCGTTTATTTGCGCCCGGAGGTTGAACTGGATAAGAATTATTATCAGTACAACTTCTATTGTGAAATATAAATATTTACGCATATAAGTCATTTAAAAAAATAAATTATAACTTACCTAAAATGTAATTTTAGTTGTCACAGGCAGTTTGCGCTTAAATTCATTCCGTTTCATAATCGAATCAATTTTCTCCATGAATTCTTCATTATACCCCGCTCTTAACAGTTCTTCCTTAGAGCGGCGTAAATCCGTTTTATCATACAGATATTTATCAACCTCGGCGTAAGTTATCCCCATTTCTTCTTCGTCCGACTGTCCTTTCCACAGGTCAGCCGACGGTTTTTTATTTATGATTTGTTTCGGAATTCCGAGATGACGGGCAAGCGCGAATACCTGAGTCTTATACAAATCGCTCAAAGGATTAATTGCACAAGCAGAATCGCCGTACAGGGTTGTATATCCGAGCAGTGATTCGGTTTTATTCCCTGTCCCGACAACAAGGGCTCTTTCTCCGGCTGACTCATCGTAAAGCACTATCATCCTCATCCTTGCCATCACATTACCTTTTCTCACGTTCGATATTTTTTCACTTTTAAGTGTTTTAAAATACGCATCAACCATCGGTGTAATTTTCACTTTTTTCCATCTAACGCCGAGCTTTTTTATTACGCGCTTCGCATCCGAAATGCTGTCTTTGCCTGATGATTTATACGGCATAAGAACACAAAGTACATTAGCCTCTCCGAGTGCTTTTACCGTAAGATAAGCAGATACCGCAGAATCAATTCCTCCTGACAGACCAATAACTGCTTTTTTTAACCCGGTTTTTGCAAATTCCGTCCGGAGGAATTCTACAAGCCGGTTCTCTATTCTCTGATATTCGTAAGTCATATTTTTTTTAATAAAAAAAGCCGGCTTTAAAAAAAGCCGGCTTTAAATTCTAAAAAATTCGAAAACTTTATTTTGATACCTGATAAACAATCTTTCTGATCGTATCAAATTGCAGGTACGGAAATAATTCCTGTATTTTATCGATAGCTTCACCGGCACTCATTTCGCGTCGCATATCTTTATACATCTGCCTGATTTTATAATCCCTTATAGCTTTTTCGTCAAGTAGTTTATACTTTTTTAGTGTGTCAAATACATCATCATCTATTAATTCACTCAACGGATTGTCATTTTTGGTCTTGGGTTTCACGGCTGGTTTCAAAGTTTTACTCCTTCAATGATTAATAAAATTCTTATAAAATGGTTGTATTAAAATGTTCTAATTTATTACTTTGAACCTGTTTAACTAAACAAAAATAGCTAAAAATCAATATAAAATCAACATAACAATTTATCGCCGCATATTCCCCAATTTGAATTGAAAATGTATGTTATTACGATTAAGTTATTTAGATTTTCTATAACCATAATATTTCAGATGAAAAAGTTTTTTCTTATCGCTTTGCTGCTGGCATTTTTCGCTAATCTTTCCGCTCAGGAAACCGACCACCTGAGTGTAAAGGCATTCTCCGATAAAGAGTCTTATCTGCCTAAAGACACGGTGAAGATTGCCGTCCGGCTTTTGATTAAAGAGAAGTATCATATTAATTCTTATAATACTTCCGATCCTTCTTTCATTAAGACCACTATAACTGCCTCAGGAGAAGATTATAAGACACTGGGCATTTTTTTCCCCGAGCATAAATTGTATAAATTTGAATTCAGCGATACGCAGATTCCGGTTTATGAAGGCGAAAAAATTATCGGTATAACATTCATTCCCGCGAAAGATTTAAAGGACGGTGAAATCTCAATACCCGTAAAATTAAATTATCAGGCATGCGACTCCAAGGCATGCTACGCTCCTAAGAATGTAAACATTGACGTAAAAGTTAAAATAAATTCAAAAGGAAAATCAACAGTAACCAATAAAGATATTTTCGCGAAAATTGATTTCAGTAAACCAATTCAAACCGAAACAGCAGTAACAAACAATAAACTTTCTGAGAATAACAGAATAGAGGGAGCCAGTCCCGACGAGGAGAAAGTATCAAACTTTATTGAATCGAAAGGGATAGTCCTCGGAATAATTATGATATTCCTATGGGGGCTGGCGCTTAACCTTACTCCCTGCATTTATCCTCTGATTCCGATTACAATAAGTTATTTCGGCGCGCAGGCAAGC
>JAPLFI010000018.1 GCA_026390755.1 Ignavibacteriota bacterium | reverse complement strand
GTAACGAGTATATTTGAGAGAAATCCTCAGGCAAGATTTTTTACAAATCTGTCAAAATCAACCGAATTAAATGTCTCGCTTGAATATGCTCCTCAGCTTATTCAAAAATCTACCGATCTTGACAGTCTGGTTGCTCCTACATACGTCAGCGCTCCTGACCTTGCTATGAATATTATAAATAAAGGGGACTGGGGGCATATACAGTTAGCCTTATTAGGCAGAATGTTATCGTATAAATCAAGCGGCGAAACGAAACATACTCCCGGATGGGGCGCAATTCTTTCGTCACAATTGTTTACCGGTAAATTTTCCAACTTTTTGATTCAGGCAGTTTACGGACAGGGAATCGAGAAATACATTAATGGTTTGAACTTTGCGAATATAGATGCGGCACCCGACGGCAAAGGGAATCTGATTGCACTGCCGGTTTACGGTGGATTTATAGCATATCAGTTCCCGTATGATTCAAAAAATTTCCTGAGCTCTACATTGGTTTACGGCTATACCGGTATTCATAACAATATTAACAGTATTTACAGGTCAACTTTAGGAGAGGGCAACTATTGCTCGGTAAATATAAATTGTAAACCTATATCTTCTCTTCAGCTTATGCTTGAAGGGTTATACGGAAACAGAACGAACTATCAGGGTCTGAGAGGAGATGCATGGAGAGTTCAGTTTATGACGCAATATGATTTTTAATTAACATAAAATTTTACAAATAAAAAAACCATTTACTTATGAAAGTGTTTTATACTTTATTTTTTCTCTCAGTATTTATTTTTTCCGGGTGCGAAAAAAAAGAGACACAGACTCAAATGCCCCCCGAAGTGAAAGTGTATAAAATTGTTCCAAAGGATGTCCCTGTTGTGCAGGAATGGGTGGGACAGACGCTGGGAGCCGAAGATATTGAACTTCGCGCCCGGGTTGAAGGATTCGTTGAATCAATAGATTTCATAGAGGGTACGTTAGTTCAGAAAGGCAAACTTCTTTATACTATTGATGCAAAAGAACTTCAGCAAAAAGTGATTGACGCAGAGGGTCAGCTTACGGCGGCACAGGTAACACTGGTGCAGTGTGATAATGATGTCAAGCGGTACAGGCCTCTCGCCGAAGCAGGCGCAGTCAGCCAGCAAATGCTTGAGATTGCAGTCTCAAATTACGAAGCACAGAAAGGTATGGTTGAATCGGCGCTTGCCAACGTGCGGCTTGCGAAGATAAACCTCGGATATTCGAGAATGACTGCTCCGATTACCGGTATCATCGGTATTTCTCAGTTTAAAATTGGAGATTACGTCAGTAAAATGGCAGGTTCGGTTTTGAATACGGTTTCGGATGTTGACCCTATACACGTGCGATTCTCAGTCAGCGAGCAGGAATATCTGACTTTTATGAGAACAGCAATGAAAGAAAAAGACCAGAGTAAGAAATCCCTGAGGACTCCTCTTGATATGATTTTAGCTGACGGTTCGCTTTATGATCATAAAGGAGAGGTTAATATTGCAAACAGACAGGTAGATGCATCAACCGGTACGATGATGCTTGAGGCTTCTTTTCCGAATCCTGATATGATTATAAGACCCGGACAATTTTCGAAGATACGCGCCGTTGTTGCAATGCTTAATAACGCTGTTGTGATTCCAACACGCGCTATAATGGAACTGCAGGGTCAGTTTCAGGTTTATGTTGTCGGAGAGGATAAAAAAACCCAAATCAGAACTGTGAAAAAGGGTCCTCAGTACGGTCAGTTCACGGTTATCGAATCGGGAGTTAAAGCTGATGAAAAGATAATTGTTGAAGGAATATTGAAAGTTAAACCGAATATACCTGTCACACCTCAGGATATGGATATTCCGTTCGATGTGGTAAAAACGGAGGGTCAATAGATGTCAAAATTTTTTATTAACAGACCGATTGTGGCAATGGTAATTTCCATTGTCATGATTCTTGTGGGGCTGATTGTTATGCAGAGTCTGCCGATTTCACAGTTCCCCGATATTGTTCCTCCGGTGGTGAGTATAACAACTACATACTTCGGTGCATCAGCCGAGGATATTGAAAAAACCGTTGCAACTCCGATTGAACAACAGCTTAACGGTGTTGATAATTCCATTTATCTGAAGTCAACCAATGCGAACGACGGTACTATGACGATTCTCGTAACTTTTGAGACGGGTTCCGATCTGGATATCGCTAACGTTCTGACTCAGAACCGCGTTTCACAGGCGACTGCAAATCTTCCCACATCGGTCAAGAATTACGGTGTTACAATTAAGAAATCTCTTCCTTTTCCTCTTCTGCTGATAACGCTTAAATCCCCGAGCGGGACTTATGATAATAATTTTTTATCAAATTACGCTTCTATTAATATTGTTGACCAGCTCAGCCGTATTAACGGTGTGGGCGATGTGAAAATTTTCGGCGGAAGTGATTACTCAATGAGAATCTGGATTCAGCCGGATAAGCTCGGGAAAATGGGATTGACCGTAAATGACCTTGCAATGGCATTACAGGAACAGAATGTAATTACGCCAGCGGGTCAGATCGGAGCTCCGCCCGCTCCGCCGAATACGGACTTTACTTATACGGTGAGGACGAAAGGACGACTGCTGAACGAGGACGAGTTCGGAAATATAGTAATCCGCACAAATTCCGACGGCTCACAGCTGAGGCTTAATGAGGTTGCACGCATCGAACTTGGGGCAATGCTTTACAGTCAGGACAGCAGAAATAACGGTAAGCCTGCCGCTATTGTAGGAGTGTATCAACAGCCGGGTTCTAATGCGTTGGCTGTTGCCGAAGAAATAAAAAGTACAATGAAAGATTTATCGGCAAATTTTCCTACTGAAATGGTTCAGGAAATATCTCTTGATACGACTCTGCCTGTTGAAGAGGGCATTAAAGAAATTGTTAAAACTCTTATGGAAGCCATTTTGCTTGTTATTATAGTTGTTTTTATATTTCTGCAAAATTGGCGCGCAACACTGATTCCGCTTATTACTGTGCCGGTTTCACTGCTTGCCACCTTTATGGTTTTTCCTCTGCTGGGTTTTTCAATCAATACTCTTTCACTGCTGGGCATGGTGCTTGCGATCGGAATTGTGGTTGACGATGCCATTGTAGTTGTTGAAGCCGTTATGCACCATATCGAGAAAGGATTATCGCCGAAACAGGCAACTTTAAAGGCGATGTCGGAAGTGTCGGAACCGGTTATTGCTATTGCGCTTATTCTTGCGGCGGTTTTTATTCCGGTCGCATTTATGGGGGGTATAACGGGAATGCTTTATCAGCAGTTCGCAGTAACAATTGCGATTTCGGTTCTTTTTTCGGCTTTCAACGCGCTTACACTCAGCCCTGCACTTGCGGCTATGCTGTTGAAACCAAAAGGAGGGAAGAAATCTCCTCTTGATAAATTCTATATCTGGTTTAATAAAAGATTTGATAAGTTTACGCATGGTTATTTATCCCTGACGGGTATTTTGATAAGGAAATCTTTGAGAAGTATCGCGTTTATCGGTATTGTTGTCGTATTTATTCTCTTGCTTTTTAAAGTCGTTCCCGGCGGCTTTGTGCCGGAAGAGGATAACGGTTATTTTATGGTAAACGTCCAGCTTCCTGACGCAAGCTCGCTTCAGAGGTCTGACGAAGTTGCAAAGAAGGTTGAAAAGATTCTTTCGGAAACAAAGGGTATTGATAATTATATAACTGTTACCGGTTACAGTATGATAACAAGTGTATCAAGCCCGAATTCCGCTATGTTTTTTGTTGCTCTGAAACCGTGGGGAGAAAGAGAAGATAAAAGCGAGCGTTCATTCGAAATGATTGAAGCGCTGAACATACGCATGACAACGGAAATCAGCGAAGCAGTGGTTTATGTATTCGGACCGCCGGCAATTCAGGGACTGGGGACGGGCGCGGGTTTCTCATTTATGCTCCAGGATAAGAGCGGCAATACACCGGAAGCGCTTGCGAATCAGGTTCAGCTGTTTCTGGCTGAGGCGAGGAAGAGACCGGAAATCGGGCGCATTAGTTCATTTTTCAGGTCAAATGTCCCGCAAATATTCGCCGATGTTGACAGAGATAAAGTTTTGAAACAGGGAATTGATATTTCGGATGTGAATACGGCAATGGGTACTCTGCTCGGATCCACTTATGTGAACGATTTCAACAGATTCGGGAGGATTTATAAAGTTTTTATGTCAGCAGAAGGCAAGTATAGAAATGATTTATCAAGTTTCGGGCAGTTTTTTGTCAGAAATAAGAAGGGGATGATGGTACCGCTGAGCACACTTATAAATCTGAAAAGAATAACAGGACCCGATTATACAAACAGATATAATCTGTACCGCTCTGCAGAGCTGACGGGTGTACCCGGAGACGGATATAGTTCCGGGCAGGCGCTTGACGCTCTGAAAGAAACAGCGGCTAAAGTTTTACCTGCGGGCTGGGGATTTGACTGGTCGAACATGTCATATCAGGAGGTCAAAGCCGCCGGAACGGGAGGAACGGTGTTTATTCTCGCCCTCGTATTAGTGTTTCTGATACTCGCCGCTCAGTATGAGAGCTGGTCACTCCCTGCAAGCGTTCTGCTCGGAACGCCTTTCGCAATACTCGGGGCGATGCTCGGGTTATGGATTTCAAGGTTTTTCAGTGAAAGTTATGTGAATAATATTTTTGCGCAGATTGGATTCATAACGCTTATCGGACTATCAGCAAAGAATGCAATTCTTATTGTAGAGTTTGCGAAGTCGAATAAGGAGAAGGGAATGTCGGCAATGGATGCGGCAATGGACGCGGCACACCTCAGACTGCGTCCTATACTGATGACATCATTTGCTTTTATTCTCGGTGTTGTTCCGCTTGTAATGGCGGCGGGAGCGGGAGCCGAAGCAAGGAAGGTAATGGGTATGTCCGTGTTTGCAGGTTTGATAGTTGCGACGTCTTTAGCGATTTTCTTTGTTCCGTCTTTTTTCGTAATGGTTGAAAAATATCTGGCGAAAGAGAAGAAAAATGAAGATGAAAATCCTGCATTTACTCCTCCGGACAGTAGTACGACCGATAGTCCGTCCGGCGGGAAAGACATTTCAGAGAAAGGAGGACAATAAATAATGTATAAATATTTTATAGTTCTTCTGAAAGTCCTGGTGTTTGCTGTTTTTATTGCCGGATGTTCCGCTGTAGGTCCTGATTATGAAAGACCGGAAACGGTTAAGCCCGCAGACTGGAAGTATAAAGACAGCGTTACAATATCAGACAGCACTGCAATGGCAGTGGCGGATACATCATGGTGGAAGCTATTCGGAGATACTACATTAAACAATTTAATTACGACAGGACTAAAAGAAAACACTAATATCAAGCTCGCCGCCGCACGTGTTGAGCAGTATATGGCATATTACGGAGTTTCCAGAGCGGCATTATATCCTGAAGTTAACCTGAACGGTTCATCAACAACGGGGCAATTTTCATCAACAAATACCGGAACTGATAAGAATCCGACGAAGAGCGTTTTTAATCTGAATATTTCAGTGGGCTGGGAGCTTGACTTATGGGGTAAGATAAGGCGGACTAACGAATCGGCGCGCGCTGACCTGCTGGCATCGGAAGAATCGCGGCAGTCAATGGTGCTTTTAATTACCTCTCAAATCGCAAGTTCCTATATTGACATATTAACTTTAAGGCGTCAGCTTGAGATAACAAAATATACGGCGGAGATACGGGAATACGCGATGATGCTGTTTCGGCTGATGATGCTGTTTCGGCTGAGGTTCGATAAAGGTGAAATTTCTAATATTCAGGTAAGCCAGCTTGAATCGGAATACTGGACGGCAATGTCACAGATACCATATTATGAGAATCTTATAGCGCAGGCAGAGAACAACCTGAATCTCCTCATCGGCAAGAATCCGGATGTGATTCCCAAAGGAAATGTTATTGATAGTCTCAGCATACCAAAGATACCTTCGGGACTGCCGTCAAAACTGCTTGAACGCCGTCCTGATATAAGGAATGCAGAACAGTTATTGATATCAGCTAACGCTAATATCGGAGCAGTAAAAGCCCTTTATTATCCGACAATATCACTGAGCGGCGTACTTGGGATAGCGAGCAATGACCTGACAACAATTTTAGACCCTGCCGCCCTGGTATGGAATCTGGGCGGTAATATTGCCGCGCCTTTGTTTAATGCGGGAAAGATATCAAGCAAGGTAAAGGTATCTGAAGCACAGAAGAAACAGGCGCTGTTTACATATATTAACGCTGTACGCAGTGCATTCAGAGATGTTGAGAATGCGCTTGTTAACAGAAGCAAGACAGAGAGTCAGTTATATATGCAGGGCAAGGTTGTTGATTCGTATTTAGTTTACAGTAAATTATCAAAGATGAACTTTGACGAAGGCGTTAGCAGTTATATTGAAGTGCTTGACGCAGAGCGCTCGCTGTTCAGTTCCCAGCTGCAATATGTAAGCACACAGGGAAAGTTATTGAAAAGTTATATTGACCTCTACAGTGCGTTCGCGGGCGGATGGGTTACAAAAGCATCGCAGGACGCCGCAATGCCTGAGGATAATGCAGAAATTAAGGAAGTGATACAAAATAAATAGGCGACCTGTGGGTCGTATGTTTCTTGGGTCGTATGTTTGCTGATAAGCCGGAGAGATTCAATTCCCGCCGGCTTATTTATTATACAGACTTTGTTATTAGTACTATTTTATCTTTTTTCTGAACAAAGGATGATTAAGACCGTTAA
Source organism: Ignavibacteriota bacterium (assembly GCA_026390755.1). GTDB lineage: Bacteria > Bacteroidota > Ignavibacteria > Tepidaquicellales > Tepidaquicellaceae > JAPLFI01. Next base: position 13,474 of record JAPLFI010000018.1, on the reverse strand, counting down.
CAAAATTATCAATAAGTTCATATCCCTGAATACCGGATAATAATGATGTAAGAGATTTATATCCGTACGTTCTGCTGTCAAAACTCGGGTCAAGTTTTCGTATATTGAGACCAATCGTTGCCACATAAGCTTCATCACTTTCATTTACGGACATATCAAACGCTTTATCAATCAGTGAAAGATAAGGTTTACTTTTTTTATTCTCTTTCAAGACTTTCTCCGGAATAATCAGACTTTCAAGGTTCTCGCAGAATGTGAAAATTTCGCAGGATTTCACAAAAGCGCCCGGAGTCTTTTTTTCACCTATACCCATAACAAAAGTACCTTCTTCACGAATTCTTTTCGCAAGTCCAGTATAATCGCTGTCGCTTGAAACTATACAAAATCCGTCAACGGATGAATCATGCAATATATCCATTGCGTCTATAATAAGCGCACTGTCAGTGGAATTTTTTCCGGTTGTATATGAAAACTTTTGTATAGGATTAAACGCGAGTTCATTCAGAATATCTTTCCAGCCGTTCATCTGAGGTTTTGTCCAGTCGCCGTAAATCCTGCGTATTGTAACTTTACCGTATTTCGAAGATTCTTCAAGAATGGGCTTGAGCAGTTTCGGCTGAGCGTTATCCCCGTCTATCAGCAATGCAATTTTATTGTTTTTATTTTCCATATAAGACATTATTTTTTCCAGGGCGGCTTTGCTTTTCCGGTTTTCGCAGGATTTTTCTTCGCCGGCTTATTATCCGATTTTTTTGAAGAGCCTTTAAACTTATCATCGCGTGATTCGCCCGTCATGCTTTTGAACTGCTCATCAAGAAGTTCAAGAAGATTAGAAAGTTTTTTATTTTTGTACTGATCGCGTTCGCTTGTCAATGCCGCAGGACCTTGTCTTTTTCTTTCTGTCCAGAATTTTGGTGTTTCACTTTTTACATTCGATTGCTCGTCGCCGTACCGGTCTTCACGTCTATTCATTGATTTGTCCTGTGCGGTTTTACCGCCGAAAGCTTTCGTTTTGTTAAAACCGGCGTTAAAACCTGGGCTAAAAGGCTTTTTCTTCTTGAAACTATTGTTTTGTTCATTTTCTCCCCAGATTTTTGATTCCACGGGTCTGTCGCTCTTATTATAACGGCTTCTGCCTGCAAACCTCCCCTGTTTCTTTTGAGAGTTTGCCTGAAGTTTTTCGTACGTAGAAGCATTATCCGGCTGAACAGAATAACCTGTATTTTCCTTAGTTCTGAATTCTCCCGGTTTCTTAAACTCTCCCGGTTTTTTGAAGTCTCCGCTTTTCTTAAACTCTCCCGGTTTCCTGAAGTCTCCGCTTTTCTTAAAGTCTCCGGATTTTCTGAAGTCTCCGCTTTTCTTGAATTCCCCCGGTTTTCTGAAGTCCCCGCTTTTCTTAAAGTCTCCGGATTTTCTGAATTCCCCCGGTTTCCTGAATTCCCCCGGTTTCCTGAAGTCTCCGCTCTTCCTGAAATCACTGCTTTTATTGAAGTTATCGCTTTTATTGAAGTCATCTCCTGAACCAACGTCATTTCCTGAACGAAAGTCTCTCACAGGTTTACCTGATTCATCCCGTTTCACGTGTCCAAAATGCTTTCTTTCTGTTGCCCTGTTTTCATGTCCATGAAAACTCTTTTCTTTGTCCCGCTTTTTATCACTGCTACCATGATCTCCATAGTCCTTTTTCTTCCCTGAAAGGCTGGGATCTATTTCCGGAAGTGACATTCCGTCTATTGTTTTCATTGTTATTATTCCTTTATATGTAAATAAAATTTGTTTAAAAAATTTCTTTTCTTCGCCGCCGGTGACTATAGAAATTGCGTCGCCTTTTTTTCCAGCGCGGGCAGTTCGTCCGACGCGGTGAGTATAGGACTCAACATCTTTCGGTATTTCATAATTATATACGTGTGATATATCTTCTATATGCAAACCCCGCGAGGCGACATCAGTCGCAATCAATACGTTGATTTTCTTTTGCCGAAACTCGGATGTAACACGCTCGCGCTGTGCCTGTGTCAGATCTCCGTGCAGGCATTTAGCATTGATTCCATTCTGGTAAAGCTTTTTCGCAAGCTTATCGGTTATATGCTTTCGGTTGCAAAACACTAATGCAAGGTCCCGCTCTTTTCTGAGCAAATGGACAAGAAGCGGTAATTTCTTTTCGGGTGTGACCTGATAATAAGTCTGATGAAGGAATTCAGGTTTAACCCCCGAATCCATCGTAACGTAAACCGGATCTTTTAGATATTTTTTACTGAGCAGTGTAATTTCTTTCGACACAGTGGCGCTGAAAAGCATAGTCTGCCGTTCTTTAGGAACGCGTTTTAAAATCTTTTCAACATCGGGAATAAAGCCCATATCGAGCATACGGTCTGCCTCGTCGAAAACAAGAAATTTTATGTTATCAAGATTAACGGCATGCCTGTTCAGCAGGTCAATAAGGCGTCCCGGAGTAGCTATCACAATATTAGCATGCCGGAGTTTCTTTATCTGATTTTCAATTGAAACGCCCCCATATACTGCCGTAATAGAGCCGCGTTGTTTACCAAATGCAAACTTTACAAATTCACCTGTTATCTGCACGCATAATTCCCGCGTCGGTACGAGGACAAGTGTGCTTAATCCATCGGACTGATTTATTTGTTCTATTATCGGAACGGCAAAACTGATTGTCTTTCCTGATCCCGTTTCTGACTGTGCAAGCACATCCCGTCCGGCGATAATAGCGGGAATAATTTCTTTTTGAATAGGCGTTGCATCGGTTATACCATACTTCCCGAGCGTTGTCAACATCGCCTTACTCAGCTTAAACGATTCTGATTTCATTGATTATTAATATTTCCTTTCTCAGCTGAAGCGGACACAATGAATTCAAAAAAACGTTCGCACAGCAGATTATTCGAAGCCGGGTAACTTATACTTTTGGAGGGTAAAACACCCGGATTATTGTATATCTGTAAGTTAATATATTTAAACATCAAAAGAACGATAAAAATGCATATTTTATTATAATTTCTGAATTTAAGTTTATTAATTGATTTTTGGAATAATTATCCTTAGATTTTTTTATAAGTAATTCTATCAAATTTTATGAGTTTCCAATGCGCGTTTATAATAAATTTTCGCTTGCAGTATTTTTAGTTTTTTTCGCCGCTTGTGATTTATTTCCGGCTGATTATAACAGCACAGATTCTCTTTTTAACATTAAATCCGAGCCAACGGGGAAAATAATAGCTTTTTATACGGGAATTACAACGACTACATCCATTACGCTCTACTGGGTCGAAGAAGAAGGCAGAGTTCTTGCCGACGGATATCTGATAAAAGGCAGTGAAGATGGTTTCGATTTTATTTCACTTCCGATTGACGGCATTCCCGAACCCGACGGACCTTTGATAAAAAACATTGCTTATGGCGAGAATGAATGCACAATTGAGAATCTTACACCAAGAACTTTATATTACTTCAAGATATTTCCTTATACAAACAAGGACGCTGAAATAGACTACAGAATACAGGGCAAAAAACATACGTATGTTAATCAGTCAACGGAATAGAGAAGATATTGTTTGTATTGCACGGAAACAGGTTTATAAACATTAACAAACCAAGAGTAAGAATAAGAAATTTTAATTAACTCCACAAGATAAGTTTAATTTCTGCCGGGCATTTCGCATTGTCTCACAATAAATATACCGTTATATTTCTCTATTAAAATTATAATAAAAAAAAATATATATTTTTATGGAATACAGTAAACAACTTATCGGAGAAAAATGTTATCTCTCGCCTTTGGAAACTGCAGATGCGGAAAAAGTTGCAAAATGGCTAAATGACCTGAAGGTTCAGATGAATTTTGATTTAGTATTTTCCATAACTGCCGATGAAGAAAGATATTACATTCCTGAACTTAAAAAATTTGCGAGAGTTTTCGGTATAATTGATAAAGAATCAAATAACGTCATAGGCGTAACAGGTCTTCACGAAATTGACCACATCAGCAGACGTGCTATGCTCGGAATATTTATCGGCGATGAAGAATACAGAGGCAAGGGATTCGGAACGGATGCGGTGAATTTAACGCTGGATTTCGGATTTAATATGCTGAATCTGAACAGTATAGCATTATACGTTATTGAATTTAATAAAGGAGCGATGAAGGTTTATGAAAAATGCGGATTTAAGTATGCAGGCAGAAAACGCCAGTCGAAAATATTAGGAGATGAAAAATTCGATATGATTTTAATGGATATACTTGCTGACGAATTTAAAAGCGTTTATGTTAAAAATATATTAAATATATTAAAAAAATAAATAATTTACTCGATTTTACAGAAAAAATATTTTTGTAGAAAAGAAAACTCGAAAAAAATACCTCTTTAATGAAAAAAATTATCATATCTTTAATCTTTCTGGTTTTATCAGTCTCTTTTGCAAACGCCCAATGGGTGCAGATGAGCAGTCCTTACGGTGGAAATATACTCAGTTTAACGACATCCGGGACGAATACATTTGCCGGAACTTATGGCAGTGGAATATACCTTTCAAATAATAACGGCGGAAACTGGACTGCGGTGAACAGCGGTTTAACGAACCAATATGTTTATGCTCTCTCTGTTAGCGGAACAAATATATTCGCAGGAACGTACGGAAGCGGAGTTTTTCGTTCAATCAATAACGGCGGAAGCTGGACTGCCGTAATTACCGGTTTAACAAATCAATATGTCAACACTCTTGCCGTAAGCGGTACAAATATTTTCGCAGGAACATACGGAGGTGTTTTCTTATCAACAAATAACGGCGGGAGCTGGACTGCCGTCAATACAGGTTTAACAGATTTAACTGTTTATACACTTGCCGCAAGCGGTGCAAATATTTTCGCAGGAACATACAGCGGTGTTTTTTTATCAACAAATAACGGCACGAGCTGGACGGCCGTCAATTCCGGTTTAACAAACCTAAGTGTGTTATCTCTATCATCAAACGGGACGAATTTATTCGCCGGCACTTACGGCGGCGGCGTGTTTCTCTCAACAAATAACGGCGGAAGCTGGACTGCCGTTAACAGCGGTATAACAAATCTATATGTCTGGACAATAACCGCGGGCGTTACGAATATATTCGCAGGGACTTCCTACGGAATTTTTCTGTCAACTAATAACGGCGGAAGCTGGACTGCCGTTAATACAGGTTTAACGCATCAAACTGTTAATGTACTTGCCGTAAACGGGATTAATCTTTTCGCGGGAACTTTAGGCGGCGGAGTTTTCCTTTCAGCAAATAACGGCGGAAGCTGGACTGCCGTAAACAGCGGTTTAACGAATATAACTGTTAATACTCTCGCCGCGTCGGGCGTGACGAATATATTTGCAGGAACGCACGGAAGCGGAATTTTCCTGACTACTAATAACGGCGGAGACTGGACTGCCGTCAATAACGGTTTATTGAATTACTATGTTTATAGTCTCGCCGCAAGCGGAACGAATACATTCGCCGGAACTTACGGCGACGGAGTTTTCTTATCGAACAACAACGGCGCAAACTGGTCTGCCGTAAACAGCGGTTTAACAAACTACTATGTTTATGCTCTGACAGTAAACGGAACGAATATATTCACCGGAACCTATGGAGGCGGTGTTTTCGTTTCCGGCAATAACGGCGGAAGCTGGACAGCCGTAAACAGTGGCTTGACAAATCAATATATCTGGGCACTTATGGTAAGCGGGAGCAATATATTCGCGGCAACGGATGGCGGAGGTGTATTCCTGTCAACCAATAACGGAGGGAGCTGGACTGCAGTAAACAGCGGTTTAACAAATCTGTATGTATGGTCACTGACAGTAAGCGGGACAAATATATTCGCCGGAACTGACGGAGGGGTTTTTCTTTCCACAAATAACGGCGGGAGCTGGACTTCGGTTAACAGCGGTCTATTATATCAATACGCTTATGATCTCGCTTCAAGCGGAACGAATATATTTGCAGGAACTTATGCCGGCGGAGTTTACTTTTCATCAAATAACGGCGGAAACTGGGTAAGTAAGAATCAGGGATTTAACTATATACCGACAATATATTCTTTATTAATAGCTAACAATTACATCTTTGCGGGAACTGACGGACAATTTATCTGGCGCCGCTCTTACACGGAGATTATCGGTATAAAACAAATTTCGAAGCTCATTCCGTCATCTTTTTCATTACAGCAAAACTATCCGAATCCATTTAATCCGTCAACAAACATCAGATATGATTTGCCGAAGAATAGTTTTGTGAAACTTGTTGTCTTTGATTTACTCGGCAGAGAACTGGAAACACTCGTGAACGAAAAGCAATCCGCGGGAACTTACGAAGCAACATTCAATGCCTCGCAATACAATAGCGGCGTTTATTTTTACAAACTAATAACCGACGGGTACAGCGAGACCAAACGAATGCTGATGATAAAATAACAGATTATGAAATCCGGCTGAACAGGAACAAGAATGTAAATCGGTCAACCGAATAAAGACGATACCATTTTATCGTATCAGCAGCATCTTTTTTGTATCGGTGAAATCACCGGCGGTGAGGCGGTAGTAATATACACCGCTGGCAAGCCCGGACGGCTCCCATTTGAATTCGTAGCTCCCTGCGTTCAAATCCGAATTCATGAGAGTAGCAACTTCTTCGCCCGTTACATTATATATTTTCAGCGATGCAAACACTTTTTCCTTTAAACTGAATTTAATAACCGTATTCGGGTTGAATGGATTCGGGAAATTCTGATATAATACAAAATACACGGGAATTGCCGGATAATAATTAAACACGTTTGTTACCCAGTTATTATATAGTCTTTGCAATGAATCAATCGGGTCGCGGTTTACCTGCGCATTAAGAACTTTAAGGTTGAGATAAAGTGTCCCGAGTGTATCGCTTGTTCTCGCCACTCTGATAAAAGCGGACTGCGAGGAAGTGCCTCTCGGCGCACATCGTGTATCAGCACCGATAATTTTAGCGCCCTGAAGCGCTGCCATGAGCTTATCAGCAAGAGTCCCCTGCTGACGGTTAAAGCGGACTTCCATCGAATCGAGTATATGCTGACCTGCGAGTATATTTCCCTGTATGCAATATGCAGGACCAATAATATGGTTTTTATAATTCGTACAATTAACCCCTGTATAAGCGGCTTTTCTTAATCCGCTTCCCGTACCCCTGTCAATAATGCCGTACTGTCTTACGGAAGGATTATTCTGCGAGTCGTGCGCAACAAGTGAATCAATAATCTGCTGAGGCGATAGATGCAAGTCCATCAGGCTTCTGGCGTAATTCTGGTTAGCGGCGAGCCAGGATGCCTGCGTGTGGACTACTCCCCATCCGGGATGAACGTCCGTCAGGATTGTGCAATCCCCGACGCATGAAGCGCCCGCACTTCCGACCTGACCGGTTACAGTGTCAATGGCAACTATTGAAAATGTATCCTGTGAATATGATGCGGCAAAAAAAAAGAAGATAAAAAGAAAAAGAAGAATTAATTTTTTCATATTTATGAATGTTTGTTTTGAAATATTATTATTTTTGCCTGTATGTGAAAATAATTCAACAAATATCAGAATCTATAGTATCCTGTAATCTTCTACAGGTTTATCGCATATAAGGTGTTCCTGTATAATTTTTTCTAATACTTTCGGCGTGCATGAATAATACCATACTCCCTCAGGATATACAACTGCAAGAGGTCCTTTAGCGCAAATTCTGAAACAATCGGCTTTTGTTCTTTGTATTCCGCCTTCACCTGTGAGTTTAAGTTCGGCAAGACGCTTTTTCAGGTATTTCCATGCTTTCTGACCATCCTCGCGGTTAACGCATTTATCGTCCTGCGGATCACAGCAAATAAAAATATGTTTCCTGGTTTTATGTATTCCGAGTTCTTCAGCCTTTTTCAATAATTTTTTACTCATAGACTAATATTGTTTTTAAAATATACATTGATTTCATTGAAATAAAAAAGACAAAAAGGGTGCACGTTTGGGATGAATAAAAGCGGGACCTTGAAAAGAGTCCCGCCTGGAAGTAACAAATTTTATTTCAAAAACAGGCACTTTAATAAAGGGGTTTTCAAAATACTGAACTTTGTCATTTATTGTATATCATTTTCTTTGTTTCTTTAAAAACCTGTTTTGACTTATTGTCTGAAATAATTATCGTATAAAAATACACACCGCTTGAAACGTTTATTTTACTGAAATCAAGAACTGCTTTGTAATTCCCCGGTTTCAACATTGAACTCTCCATAATCTTAAATATTTCTTTCCCCGTTATATCATAAATTATTAAATTTACATTGCTATTTTCTTTTATTGAGAATTCAATTGTAGTTTGAGGGTTAAAGGGATTAGGATAATTTTGTTTTAATGTATATGACCTTGGAACTGATACATTATTACTATCCAAACCTATATATGTTATTAATCCTCCGCCGTTGGTGGTTTTAGCTAAATATGCTGCTCCTGTCCACCCTGTTAATGTATCAACAAATGCTATTTGAGTATTAGTATATAACGGAGAATTTTGCGTTCCCCAGGTTGTTCCTCCATCTGTAGTCGCAAACATTTGATAACCTCCTTGCCATCCCTTTCGATAATTTGCAAAATATATTTCTCCCCCTGAATTACTATTGTAGAATTGAACAATCCAGTTTATGCCACCATTTGTTGTAATATATGTCGCGGAATATCCCGCTGTACACCAACCCGTATCCTTATTTAAAAAGAATACTTGTCCGATATTATCTACGCCATTATTGACACTTGTCCAGTTTACTCCACTATTAGTTGTTTGAAACAAATACCCGGATGTTACATTCCATCCATAATATTCTCCGTTTATGGGCTGTTTTAGGAAAAATAATAATCCACAACCGGTATTAGAAGATATTAAATTTACCGTTAAACCACCGTTTGTTGTTTTGTACATTCTATTAGTACTTCCATCAAAACCGCTAATCCAGCCGGTATCTTTGTTTATAAATGCTATATCGCAATATGCTATAGAATAACTAATTATACTATCCCATGTCTGACCTGCATTAAAAGTACGGTATAATACACTTTCGCTTGATATTACTTGATTTGTTCCTGTACAATACAATGTTTTATCGTCAATCACATTCATTTCGTAAACTCTAAAATTCCGTATCACTTCCCAATTATCTCCACCATTTGTTGTTCTCAATAATGCCGGTGTATATGTTGAAACAAAACCAGTATCTCTATTTAGAAATGCTATATCATAAATCTGCCCGCTTACAGGCAGTGTCTGCTGAACCCACTGGCCTTCACAATTATCAATGTTAAATGTTGACCGGATGAACTTGTGAATCGGGATACAATATGCAATTAAAAAGAAAAGAAGAGCTAAAACGAAAAGAGTAAGTATTTTCATAGACCTGTTTTTTTATGAACTTATAAAATAATTTTGTAAGTTACAAGTATTATATTTATTATTGAAATAAAGCTAAGTGGAAACGATATGGTGTAACGCGGAGTATGGTTTAAAGCATTATGAGGTTTTATTTTTCCGTGCGAAAATTTGTATCATTCCGGTCGGGTAAGAAGATTTCACTCATAGCTGTTAGCCCGGTATTTCCATCAAAAAACTTTAAGTCCATAATCCGTCCGTTATAAGGCAACGGCTGATAGAACCATCCGGACTGTGGATACGTGTTAATGAAGCATTCCCGGCAACTGACAACTGAAAACGAATAACTGTTGAGGGGTTAAACGGGTTTGGATAATTTTGTTCAAGTGAAAAGCCGGACGGTGTTTCTGTGGAAATGTTCTTAACACCAGTGTAGATTGTAATATCCCCGCCGGTAGTGGAATGAATACCTGCATTACCGTTATTGGCATAAGCCCAGACTTTGTTGTTTATTGCATAAACATTATCATACCAAACAATGCCAAAAACATTACAGGACTTATGATAGTGAAAAACTACGTTTAATGTCGATGTAAAATCACATCAGAAATGACATACTCATTCTGAAGAAGTTAGTATAAAATAGGGATTATTATTTTATCAAAATCATCCGCTTCGTTTCCGAATAATTACCCGCCTGCATTCTGTAAAAATATACGCCGCTCGTATATCCGCCCGCATTCCAGTCAACACTGTATGTTCCTGCATTTAAATTTTCATTAACAAGTACCGCGGCTTCGCGCCCCGTCATATCATATACGGAAATTTTTACATCGCCGGGTTTTGCAACGCTAAACCTTATATTCGTCACAGGATTAAACGGATTCGGATAATTCTGACTTAATGAATATGAACCCGGAATTTCTGAGGATATGTTTTCTATCCCTACTTGCTGTGAATATTTGATAGCAGCGCATGTCATATTTTGAAAACCTGCAACATATACATTGCCGGATGAATTAAGCGCTAATGAATATCCTCCGCATCCTTCGCTTAAATTACCCGTAAACCTCATCAGCCACTTTTGCGTACCAAAATAATCGTATTTTATTGTTGCAAAATCAGTCTGTCCTGTTGCTGTCACTCTCGTACTTATTCCCGTGACATATGAATTACCGAGCGAATCCACTTTTATGGAATAAGCAGCGTCCTGTCCGTTTCCGGGTCCGTTGTATCTTTGTACCCATTGCTGAACACCCGAGAAATCGTATTTGACGGTTGCATAGTCATAATCTGTTGTACTTCCTTTGCTGGATCCTGTTACATATACATTGCTGTTATCTACTGCAATTGAACTGGGTTGATCCGTGTTGCTTCCTGCCGCTCCCGGTCCGGTGTACTTCTTAAACCATTGATATACTCCGCTTGAATTGTACTTGAGCGTAAAGTAATCCGAACCGTTCGTATTGTTAAAAGCACATGCTCCGGTTATAAAAACATATCCAGCGTTGTTGACTGCAATTGCAACCGGTCTTACCTGACTTACGCTTACCGAATCCGGATCGGCATATCTCGCAACCCATACCGAATCACCAAATGTGTTATATTTTATTGTCACGCAATACTGAAGAAAACTGTATGGGTATCCGCCCATTCCCATGCTTGTACCCGATACATATACATTGCCGGAATTGTCAACCTTCATTGCATACACATAATCATTTCCGGGATTCAGTGTATTAGACGGAGCGTTATATTTTTTAACCCACTGCTGTGCTCCTGTCGAACTGTACTTTATTGTCGTAAATGACATTCCCGAAACACTAAAGCCGGGAATTGGACCGTATCCCCAGCCGGACACAAATACATTTCCGGAATTATCAACTCCGATGCCGTAAACATTGTCGTTTCCGTTGCCGGTTCCGTTGTACCTTTGTACCCATTGCAGTACACCGTTGGTATTGTACTTTATTGTCGCAAAATCCCTGCCCGTCCCGCTTCCTAAACTTGTACACGTAGCATAAACATTTCCCGCCGCATCAACCGCTAAGTAATCTCCGTATTCGTCCTGGTTACCGGGTCCGTTGTATTTCTGCGCCCATTGAAAAACACCTGATGGATTATACTTTATAATTACTAAATCTTTGTCTTGTGTAATTGAATCGTGCCCTAAACCGGATACATATACATTTCCTGCTCCGTCAAGTGCAACATTATGTGCATAAGACCCCAGGAAGTTACCGTTGTATGTCTTTACCCAGTCCGCCGTTACCTGCGCACTAACCTGTACGTAGCAAATAATTAAAACTAATAATACATAAACGGTAAAACTTAACTTTTTCATAACATTTCCTTTCTTTTCTAATCTTATATTAAAAAAACCTTACTATAATTCAGTGAAAATCTGCTAAACTCTGTTACCCCGCAATTTTCGGTATATGCCTGTCGTTCATTAATTCTTTTATATTATTTTGATTTTATACTAAGTAATTTACCGAATCTGCCCTTAAAAGAATTGGGAATTAGGAAACATAAATTGACAACAAATAAATGTATTGATATTTGCACCCGGCTTTTAAAGTTTTATGAGAACTAAAAACACAAATAAGGTTTATTTTATATTTATCACACTCGCTGTATTATTCCTTGGGTCGGCCGGGATTCATCGCCTGATTATCAAACCCGATATTCCCTTCGGTTACGAAGATAGCAATGAAGGAATCCGTATTACATCAGCCGGTAATCAAATCCCGCCGGGCTCATTAATAAAGTCCGTTAACAACGTAAATGTTGAATCTACTTTCCAGCTTGAGTTTCTGATTGATTCTTATTCAATAGGAGATACGCTTTATGTTTTCTGTAAATCTGAAAATAAGGATGTTTCTGTAAAAAGTTCTGCTGTCAGGGTTGCGCTTAAACATTATTACACAACGCCTGTTTTTATTCTTATAAGCGGCATTACGGGTTTCCTTTTCTGGCTTACGGCTATTTTTATTTATGTAAGAAGGACAGGTGAAAAATTGTCGGTGCTTTTATTCCATCTTTTTATGGTGCTGTCGCTTGCGGTGTTAACCTCGCCGGGAGAATATAAGGCAAACGGAGATGTAACCGGTATGCTGGTTATGTCGTTTCATCTTTCCTCTTATATGCTCGTCTTTTCCTGTATGATTCACCTTACGTTTATTTTTTCCGAAAACAAAAAGTACAAACTGATTCCTTCTGTAATACATACGGTTACTTTATTAATCGGCGCAGTATTGTCGGTATTTTTTATGTCTGCAATTAACAGCGGATTCCTTATCGAATCGGTAAAATTATATGAACTCTCGTGGGATATTACTAAAATTTTTATGCTTGTTCTCACGCTTGCTTCGGTTATTATGTTATATATTAATTACCGGAATTGCCGCAGCGAAAAAACAAAGAAAAATTTATTGTGGGTCCTGAAAGGGCTGATGTTTGGCGGTGCACCGTATCTTCTTTTATATGTCCTTCCTTCGCTTATGGATATGGAGCAGACAATTCCCGAGGAAATTCTTCTCGCCTTCCTTATACTGATTCCTGTATTATATTATGTCGAGGAGGGTCGGGACTCAAAGTATATCGAGTCCATGAATTTACTGAAATCACAGGCTGTTTCGAGCCTCTCGCATGAACTTCAGACGCCGCTTACCGCTATAAGAATGCATGCGGAAACTCTTTTGAACGGCAGGATAAAAGACGAAACCCGGAAAGGCGAATATATGAAAGTAATCCTGGGTGAGAGCGAGCGCCTTAGCCGCATGATACAAAATCTTCTCGATGTGTCAAGAATAGAAAAAGGCATAAAAAATTATTATTTTAACAGAATAGATGTTAAGGAAGCCGTTAATCACACTCTGGAGTTGCTTGATTATGAATTCCGGAAAAATGAATTCACAGTTGTTACTGAATTACCGGACGAGCCTGTGTTGATTTATGCTGACAGGGATGCGGTTGTTCAGGTGTTAGTTAATTTGCTCATTAATGCGATGAAGTATTCGCAGGATTGTAAAGAGATATCGCTGAAACTTGAAACCACCGCCTCCGAAGC
>JAPLFI010000427.1 GCA_026390755.1 Ignavibacteriota bacterium | reverse complement strand
TTAGTGCCGGATAAATTCTTATCGGAAGATGTTGTTGAGCCCGGCAATAGAACAGAAGGTGCCCATGATAAACCGAGGTTTGTAGAATACGAAACACCGATTTGCCCGCTAAAAGCAATATAAGAAATGATATAAGTATTATTTTTATCTATCACAGGACCCGGGTCACACCAGCTCAGCGGACTTACCGTATCACTGCCATACCAGTTGAATCCGCCGTTAGTTGAGATATAAGCGCCGGCTTTGACGGAGCCGGTTGCCCATATAGTATTTGCAGAAGCAAATATAAGATCGGGATTCAGCAGGCTTGCATAAATAATAGTTTCGGCTTGATATCCCGGAGCGTTTGTAGGGTGGGGCCTGAAATTCGGACTAACGGACATTACACCCTCCGGAGACTGAACATAACGCATCTTTGTATTGGGGTTAACATAATTGTCAGTACCAGTATAATCCGGCAATTTAGGATAACCGGGCAAGGGAGACAATCTTCTCATCTGAGGTTTCGGATTCCCGGCACGCATATCATCCTGATAGTTTTGTCCCATAAACAGGAAAATGCCTGCAATAAAAAGAGCGATGGTGACGATGATTTTTTTCATAATAATATTATTATATTTATTCTTTCTTTTGCTTGATCAAAAGAAAGAATCAAACCTGCCTGCTGCAGGCAGGGTAAAATCAAGCGCTGTTGTGTCTTTAGACAATTTGTCACTTTCTTTTGCTTGATCAAAAGAAAGTAACCAAACCTGCCTGCTGCAGGCAGGGTAAAATCAAGCGCTGAAGTAAAATCGCTAAATTTTCTTCAGCTCGGCAGAAAAATTTAAACTCGTGCAAAAACAGCACTCAAACAGAAAATTTTTCTTTTTGCCTCGCTTAAAAAATTTTTAACGCAATTTTACTAAGGCGCGACTTTAACGAGATTTAAAATTTTATTTCAAAAGAACGAGTTTCTTTACATCCGTAAAACCGGCAGACTGCATACGGCAGAAATAAACTCCGCCGGAAAGATTCGAGGCGTTGAAATCTACGCTATACGAACCTGCGTTCATTTTTTGATTTACAAGGGTTTCTATCTTTCTGCCGAGAGCGTCATAAATAACTAAATTAACAACTGGATTCCGGCCTTCGCCGGAATGACAAACAGGGATATCAAAATTGATCTTAGTTATCGGATTAAACGGGTTCGGGTAGTTCTGCATTAGTTTAAATTCCTTCGGTATAAGAACTGAAACCGGTTGAATACCTGTAATCAGTTCGCCAAGCGGTCTTCTGTAAACGCTGACATTATATGTACCAGCAAACATATAATTATTCAATATGCAAAAAGCAGCCACAATACGATTACCTAAGCCCTCATTTCTTTGTGTCCAATTTGTTCCATTATTACTGGATACAAAAACACCATTATAATCTCCTGTCCCCGCAAAGACATTATTTCCGTTTACTGCTAATGAATAAAGTACATGATTATTTAAAGAAGTTTGAGTCCATATTGTACCGTTATCCGTGGAAATATATACTCCCGTTGTTGTTCCCGCAAAAATATTATTTCCGTTTACTGCTAATGCATTAATAGTTCGATTAATTAAAGAAGTTTGAGTCCAGGTAGTGCCGTTATCCGTAGATAGAAATACGCCATAACCATATGTTCCTGCAAAAATATTTGAACCGCTCACTGCAAGTGACCAAACATTTCGATTATTTAAAGAAGTTTGATTCCATGTAGTGCCGTTATTAGTGGATAAATATACACCATTACTATCTGATCCGGCAAAGATATTATTTCCGTTTACCGCTAATGACAAAATATCGTGACTATTTAAAGAAGTTTGAGCCCAGCTTGTGCCGTTATCCGTAGATAAAAATACACCATTAGGTTTAGTCCCGGTAAAGATATTATTTCCGTTTACTAATAATGAACGAATCTCTTGATTATTCAAAGAAGTGTGAGTCCAGTTTGTACCGTTATTTGTTGATATATATATACCTGTACTAGGCCAGGTTCCGGCAAAGATATTATTTCCGTTTACCGCTAATGAGGTTATATATATATTGCCCATACCGTTAGACATCTGCACCCACTGGGACATGCAATTATGAATTAAGAATGAAAAATTAAGAATAAAAAGAGTAAGAACAGCGAGTAGAACTTTAATTGTGTTTTTCATAATATTATTATTTTAAAAGAACGAGTCGTTTTATGTCGTTAAAACCGGCAGAAATCAGGCGGCAGAAATAAATTCCGCTGGCAAGTTTCACTCCATTGAAATCTACAATATAAGAGCCGGCATTCATTTGTTGATTAATGAGGGTTTCAACCTGTCTGCCGAGCGCATCATATATTATCAGTTTAATAACTGGATTCCGGCCTTCGCCGGAATGACAAACAGGTATATCAAAACGGATTTTTGTTGACGGATTAAACGGATTCGGGTAGTTATTATATAATTTATACTCCTCCGGAATATTAGATGAGATATTATTAACACCTGTGGTCTGCACCCAGCGAGCCGTTTCCGTGACTGGGTTAATAATATTAGCAATAGTAATTACCGAATCCAGACCCGTACTATCGGGGCTTGTATAGGAACCGTTTCCGGTTCCCTGCCATCCTTTAAAACTGTATATAGTGTTCCCGTTAATCACGATTCTCGAATTCACACCGATGGTTGCCGCGGCTCCCGAATCATAAAATACGTTGCCGCCGAAAGTGCTTCCCTGCGATGAAACAATGTTCAGTTTCAACTGCAACCTATAAATAGCTGTTAGTACAAGACTGCTGTTATTTAACAGTACTGTATGTGATGTATCGCCCATGTCCGACCAGTGAGTATAGATAAACTGTTTGTTCGCCAATGTAAACGGAGACAATGCCTGAACAGAAACGGTGGTGTTGTTAGGAACAAATAGTTCCTGCCTTCTCGTATATGTCATGCCGTTTACTTTGAACATTACAGTGTCGTTTCTGTTTGTTCCGACAGATAAAGAACTGTAATTAACTAATAAACTGACCGTTCTCTGATGAACGGGAACACCGTCCTGACTTCTGCCGATAATATTTAATTTATATAAACCCGGTGTTACTGAGGCGGATGTCAGGACTTTTACCTTTACGGAATCCGGTATTGTTGTAATAAAATCCTTGCCATTCAGGAATGATAAATTAATATTTCCCGTAGCAGGAAGTGTGTCGAACTGACAGGAAAAATTTATTCTGCCGTTATATGGTCCTTTTACCTCAGGAATTTTCACAGTTATCATTAAACTGTCGTTGTTTGTAAGATTTTTTGTAAGGGGGCTTGCCGTCATAGCAAAATCGGTCACGAACCCTACATAACTTCCGAAGTTATTATTCCGTCCGTCTGTCCATGAAGCAAGTGCAGTATTCCCTATAGCGGATACGCTGATATAGTGACCCATAAATCCATTTACAACCATTAACGATGGATTAAAAGGTGTTGTAGATACAGGAAAATCAGGAACAAAGGATGCTCCGCCGTTTGTAGAAACCGTACCGTAAAGTAGTGTCATATAGTTCTGCGGGTCTATACGCGAGTCATACCAGATAACATAAATTTTTCCGTTATTATCAACGGATATTGCCGGCATCCACTGATCGGCAGACGTATTATCGTCATTAAGTTTTAACGGTACTGACCAGTTATCTCCATAGTTAGTCGATTTTACGAAGAATATATCCGCTTTATCGGTACCCGCCCCCCTGCCCGTATAAACGATATAAACATTTCCCCTGTTGGGACTATAGCCATTATCGGCAGACATCTGTATGCATGGCAGAATAGATGTAACAGTTCCGTTTTTTAAAACCGGGGGATCTATAAAAGTTGAAACGAAAATATCAGGAGAAAACGAAATTCCTCCATCGGTTGATTTTTTTATTTTTATTTGAGAGGGTGAATATGTATTTATTCCATAATAAACAATACCTCCGGGTACTGCGGGTGAAGGACCTATTGCCAGATATGGGCAATAGTAATTCGTCGGAACCCCTAAAGACATTGATGACCAATTTACCCCCTGATTAGTTGACCGCGCGAATGAAAGTTTCTCACCAACGGAAGATTGCCAAGCCGAGTATAAATAATTTGAATATATTCCTCCCGACTGGTTTCCGCAAATGCAAGGTTTGTCAGTGACTCCACTATAGATTAAATAACTATTGGACCATGTAATTCCTTTATCTGTTGATTTTAGAACTCCTAAATTTCCTCCCGACCAGGGGGGTGCAGGAGTATAATACGCATTACCAATACTATCGAAAGCAAGAAACGGGTCGCCGCTGTTTAATGAGTTTAATCTGCTCCAGTTTAATCCGTCCAATGTTAAATAGCTGGAATAAATAAACGAGCAAATAGTGTTTAACGGGTCACGGGGATTTGTGGCTATGAACGGCTCGGCATAATTTACTCCGAGGAAGAAATTACTGAAGCCATTTACAGTCTGCTCTTGCGATACAAAGTTGTTTGCGCTTTTAAACTGAGCGGAAGCGGGGCTTTGCAATAATAAATAAATTGTTATTGCAAAAACGAGTTTAATTATATTTATTATGTATTTATTTTTCAACATTATTTGATAAATATTAAACTAATTCAATATTTTTATTTCAAAAGAACAAGTTTTTTTACATCCGAAAAACCGTCAGACTGCATACGACAGAAGTAAACACCGCCGGAAAGATTCGCGCCGTTAAATTCCACAGAATACGAGCCCGCGGATTTTACTTCGTTCACGAGTGTTTCTACTTCCCTGCCGAGTGCGTCATAAATAATTAAACTAACAAATAGATTCCGGCCTTCGCCGAAATGACAAACAGGAATATCGAAATTGATTTTAGTAACCGGGTTGA
>JAPLFI010000116.1 GCA_026390755.1 Ignavibacteriota bacterium | reverse complement strand
GATTTACACCGGAATATGGAAAATTATTTTAATGCGAAGAAGATTCTTTTCGACGGTTTAAATGATAAATCAAAAGCAATATCCAACATGGATGATGAATACGGCGCAGATATTCTCGCCGGCTGCCAAGCTGTGCAAACATACTATTCAATAAACAGTGACAGTGATTTCCGAGCAGATAACGTTATAATAAATCTCAAAGGTCTAAAATTTGATTTACATTCAGCGGGTAAACGAAGGGAAATTGTATCCCCGTTAACCGGAAGATTTAATGTTTACAATATCCTTGCTGCGATAGCATGTTGTGTAAATTTAGGAATTGATTTGGATGTGATTATATCAGGGATAAAGAATACTGAAGCAGTTAAAGGCCGGTTTAATAAAATTATTTTACCCAATAATTCATGCGCAATTATTGATTATTCCCACACTTCCGACTCACTTAAAAACGCAATAGAGGCGGCAATAGAAGTCAGGAAAAATGAGGAGATAAAAGGCAGGGTAATAACAATTTTCGGCTGCGGGGGAAACCGTGACAGAACAAAACGTCCGGTAATGGGAAGCATCGCAACAGAATTATCCGATTACGTAATTATAACCTCGGATAATCCCCGTTTCGAAAATCCGAATGACATCATAAATGAAATTAAATCGGGAATAAAAAAAAATACTTTTAAAAACGCAAATTATGATATAGAGCCGGACAGAGACGCGGCGATAAAAAAGGGTATAGAAATGTCCAAAGAAGGTGATATAATATTAATCTGCGGAAAAGGTCACGAGACATATCAGGAAATTGGCGGGATAAAATCCCATTTCGACGATAAAGAAGTAGTTATTAAATATGAATCACTTGTCAAATTTTAAATACATAATGTTAAATATCAAATGTTTAATATTTACACTTAACACTTAATGATATATCTTGATGAAATATTAGCGCTTGAGGGTAAAAGAAACATCAGCAAAACTGGTTTTGAGTTTTCCGGAAAAGAAAGATTTGCCGGTGTTTCTATTGATTCCAGGAATATACGAAAGGACGAGATATTTTTTGCGATTAAAGGTGAAAAAACCGACGGTCATAATTATCTTCAGGAAGTTGCGCGAAAGAAAGTTAAACTTGCCGTAATAAACGATTCATGGCTTAAGAGCAATATAAAGAGCTTATGGAAAAACAACAGATATCTCAAGAACCTGTCTTGTTTAGCAGTAAAGGATACAATCAAAACTTTAGGCGAACTCGCTTCACAGCACAGACAAAGAAATAGTGTACCGGTGCTATGTGTAGGCGGCAGTAACGGTAAAACAACTGTTAAGGACATGATAGCAGCAGTATTATCAAACAAATTCAGCGTACTGAAAAATGACGGAAATTTCAACAATCATATAGGTCTTCCCTTAACATTATTAAAACTAAATGAAAATCATTCTTTTGCCGTTCTTGAAGCCGGAAGCAATCACTTTAATGAACTTAAGTATTTGTGTGAAATTGCAATGCCCGATTGCACATTAGTTACGAACATAGGAAAAGAGCATCTCGAATTCTTTAAAAATCTGAAGGGCGTTGCAAAAGAAGAGTTTGAACTTTATGAACATATTAATAAAAATACTGATGGTGTCTGCCTTTATAATCTTGACGATAAATTTATCAGGCATTATTACAAAAAATATTTATCTGTAAGAAAAAACCTGCCGTCATTTACTTACTCGTATGATTTTGATTCGGATGTTAAGGGAAAAATGCTGGGTTATGGAAAGAACTTTGAACCGGTATTTGAAGTGAAGTACGGGAAATTAAAATTTAAAACATTTGTAAATACGTTCGGAAAACATTCATTTTATAACGGATTAGCCGCTGCAGCGACAGGATTATTTTTTGGAGTTCCCGAGAAACAAATTAAAGAAGTGCTTGAGAATTTTAAGCCGGTCAGCGATAAAAGAATGGAAGTTATAGAATTTAACGGAATCAAAATTATCAATGATACATATAACAGCAATCCGGATTCCGTGAAAATAGGGCTCGAAACTTTAAAAGAATATAATACAAACGGCAAGAAGCATGTAATCCTTGCCGATATGCTGGAACTCGGAAAAGAAAGCCCCTATGAACATGCGGCAATAGGAAAGCTAACGGCGAAGATGGGATTTGATTTTCTTTATACTTACGGCGGAAATTCATACAATACTTTCCTGTCGGCAAAGAGGATGAAAAATAATTATTGGTTCGATAACAGGGTAGTTTTATCAGAGTTTTTGAAAAACACATGCTCAAAAGGCGACATAATTTACGTAAAAGGTTCGCGGGGCATGGAAATGGAAGAAGTTGTAAGAAAAATTATAAATGAAGAATATAAAATAAAATAAATGCTTTATTTTTTAGCAGAATATATTAACGACAAATTCAGTCCGCCGGGATTCAATATATTCCGGTATCTGACTTTCCGTTCGGCACTTGCGGCAATAACAGCATTAATTTTCACGTTTATCGTGGGTCCGAGAATTTTGAATTATCTGAAAAAGAAGCAGATTGGCGAAGCGAAGAAAGAAGACGGACCAAATTTCCACTGGTCGAAAGCCGGAACACCTACTATGGGGGGACTAATTATACTTGCTTCCGGAATAATTCCTGTTTTATTGTGGGGTGACCTGAGAAATATTTATATTCTGTTAATTTTATTTGCTACAATTACGTTGGGGGCCGTTGGTTTACTGGATGATTATTTGAAAGTTGTGAAGAAATATAAAAAAGGATTGTTGGCGAAATACAAGCTGATGGGACAAGTAACTGTTGGTATGACTATAGGGGCTGTAATATATTTCGCTCCTCAGTTCGAGGGGATTAACACAATAACGACCATACCTTTTCTGAAAAATATTCAATTTGATTTTTCGTTATTTTATTTCCCGATTATTGTATTCATAATAACTGCCACCTCGAATGCAGTAAATCTTACTGACGGACTTGACGGGCTCGCGACAGGAACGGTAGGAATTGTTATATTCACACTCGGAATCATAGCTTACATATCAGGCAATATTGAACTGTCCCGTTATTTAAATATAATTTATCTGAAAGGAAATGGCGAGCTTGTAATATTTTGCACTGCATTTACAGGTGCTGCACTCGGTTTCTTGTGGTTTAATCCATATCCTGCGCAGGTATTTATGGGTGATACGGGCTCACTTGCACTTGGCGGAGCGGTTGGTACGTTATGCATACTTGTTAAAAAAGAATTTTTGCTTCCTCTGCTGGGAGGAATATTTTTTGCGGAGACGATTTCAGTGATACTTCAAAGGTATTATTTCAAATATACTAAAAAGAAATACGGGGAAGGAAGACGGATATTCAAAATGGCTCCGTTGCACCACCACTTTGAGATGATGGGTATTCCCGAGCCAAAGATAGTTCTCAGGTTTTACATCGTAGCAATACTTCTTGCGATAATGACACTTGCAACATTTAAAGTCAGATAAATTGAAAAACAAAACTGTTGAAAATATTGGTTTTACAGTTCTTGGCGCAGGCCGGAGCGGTTCCGGAATTGCCAAACTTTTAAAAAAGAGGGGTGCACGGGTTTTCCTCAGTGAAAGCAGTCCTGCCGAAAACCTTCTTTATTTCGATCCGGAAGATATTAAATCATATAATATAGATTACGAAACCGGAGGAAATTCCGACAGAGTTTATAAGTCAGACTATATCATTGCGAGTCCGGGAATTCCGTATAAAGCCGATATCCTTGAGAAAGCTAGAGCTAAAGGGATTAAAGTTATCAGTGAAATTGAGGCGGCATCATGGTTTTGTAATTCGCCGGTAATAGCTATTACCGGTACTAACGGGAAAACGACAACCACCGTACTGACGGGAGAGCTTTTAAAGAATGCGGGATACGATGTAAAAGTATGCGGAAATGTCGGGCTTGCTTTTTCTGAAGTCATTAACGAACTAAATAGTAATTCAGTTGTCGTGCTGGAAGTGAGCAGTTTTCAGCTTGAAACTATTGATTGTTTTAAACCGCATGTATCTTTATTGCTTAATTTAAGTTCTGATCACATAGACTGGCACGGTACTTTTGATAATTATGTGAATGCAAAATTTAATATTAACAAAAATCAGGATAAATATGATTATGTAATATACAATTCCGATGACAGTAATCTCAGAATAAAATCTCACTTATTTAACGGCAGAAAATGCGCTTTTGGATTTTCTGAATCATCAGCGGAACTTATAAAAAATGAAGATTTGGAAATGAGATGTTTTGTAAATGGTAATGGCGATATTATTTACGAAAAGAATAATATTAAAGAAATCATAACTAACAGAAATGAAATTCTGATAAAGGGAAGTCATAATGTTTATAATTCAATGGCTTCAATACTTGCCGTAAAAATATATAATGTTACTGCAAATATTATAATGAAAACACTGAAAGAATTCCCCGGAGTTGAGCATAGAATTGAGCCGGTCAGAGAAATAAACGGTGTGAAATACTACAATGACTCTAAAGCAACAAATTACGACTCTCTGAGCGTTGCTCTTGAAAGTTTTCCGGGGAATATTGTACTTATTATGGGAGGAAAAATAAGTCCTTTTCAGGGTGTAAACGATTTTGCGTCTGTTGATATTTTAATCAAAGAAAGAGTTAAGAAAATATTGGCTATCGGACAGAGTAAAGAAGATATAAAGAAATATTTCGGTAAATTTACGGATGTTGTTCTGTTTGAGACATTGGAAGAAGCAGTAAACGCCGCCGGTAAATTTGCTATAAAAGATGACACTGTTTTGTTTTCTCCCGGTTATAAAAGTTTTGATATGTTCAGTAATTTTGAACACAGGGGTTCTGAATTTAAAAAATTTGTGAACAAGATATAGCAAAAAAAGTTCTGCAGATGGAAAAAGAAATATATAAGGAACATAGAATTGATATTTGGATACTGGCTCCGGTAATATTGCTCATTGTATTCAGTCTGGGCGTGGTTTATAGCGCAAGTTCGGATTATGCTATGTCCAGGTTTGGGGATTCCAATTATCTTTTTAAACAGCATTTAACCAAGGTTGCGATGTCAGTAGTGCTGATTTTTATTTTTGCGAAAATTGATTACCGAGTTTATTATGATATTGGAAAATACCTTATATGGGGTTCAATTCTTCTGCTAATAGCTTTATTCATAATAGGTGTTACTGTTAAGAATGTAAATCGCTGGATTTCATTAGGTCCGATTAGATTTCAGCCGTCTGATTTAGCGAAATTTACGATTATCATATATTTATCACGATTGCTTGTTCGGAAGAAGAATCACCTTACTGAACTGTATAAAGGATATCTTCCTCTGGTATTTTTTATTATTGTCGTGTCCGGGCTTGTGGCATTGCAACCGAATTTTTCAACTTCGATAATTATATTCGGTTCATCAATACTGTTACTGCTGACTTCTCCCGTAAAATTAAAACACATTATAATTACTTTAATATCAATATTGCCCCTCGGGATTCTATTTATCATGACGAAGTCATATATCCGCGCCAGAATAGAAAACTATGCGGATTTTACTTCAGGCGGATCGGCTCAGCATCAGCTCAATCAGGCGATAATCGGATTGGGTAACGGAGGTTTCTTTGGAACGGGCGGAGGATATTCTGTACAGAAACAGTTTTTTCTTCCCGAATCATACGGGGATTTTATATTCTCTATAGTTGGTGAGGAATATGGCTTTATAGGTACAGTTTTCGTAATTCTCATGTTTTCAATGCTTCTTATCAGAGGATATCAGGTTTCTAAGAATATAAATGATGATTTCGGGAAATATTTATCATTCGGAATTACAACCATACTGATAGCTTATGCAGTTGTGAATACGTCGGTTTCCACAGGAATATTTCCGACAACGGGAGTACCAATCCCGTTTATAAGTTACGGTGGTACTGCATTGATAGTAAATTCGGTGGCTGTGGGAATACTTTTAAATATTTCCATGTACAGAAATGGCATATACGATAAAAATTCAGATATATGAATTACAAATTAAGAAAAGGTTTGAGAAAAAAAATGATAACAGCATGAAAGTTCTATTTGCGGCGGGAGGGACCGGCGGACATATATTCCCGGCAATAGCAGTTGCCGATGAATTGAAGTTAATCAGCCCTGCAGCGGATATTTTATTTGTTGGTGCAAAAGGAAGAATGGAAGAAAAAATTGTGCCTGATAATAATTACGGACTCAAAACAATCAGCGTAAGAGGACTGAACAGAAAAAACATTTTCAAAAATATATCTATTATTCATCAGTTTACAAAAGCACTGTCTGCAAGTAAAAAAATATTAAAAGAGTTTTCTCCGGATGTTGTCGTCGGGACAGGGGGTTTTGTATCAGCTCCCGTAATTTATTCTGCTGTAAAACTGAATATTCCGACACTAATCCAGGAGGGTAATTATTACCCGGGTTTAGCAACAAAGTTTCTTTCTTCCAAAGTAAACAGTGTAGTAATAAATTTTGAAGAAACAAAAAAATATTTAAAACGGAAAGACAATGTTATCAGGATCGCTTATCCCGTAAGAAGGTCTCTTATCAGATCGGACAGAAGCGAAATGCGCGCCAAAGCATTAAAATATTTTAACATGGATAATGGTTTAAGAACTTTACTCGTATTCGGAGGCAGTCAGGGTGCTGTTTGTATAAACAGTTCGATAAAAAAAGTGATTGCAGGGATGGTAAAATCCGGGATTAATGTAATATGGCAGACGGGGAAGTCAGATTTTGCGGAAATAAAACAATTAGAAAAAGATTATATCCATTACGACGGAACTTTAAAAGTGCTGGAATTTATAAAGGATATGAATTATGCGTATTCCGCGGCTGACCTGGCGGTATGCCGAGCAGGTATAAGCAGTATTATGGAACTTGCAATGCTGAAGATACCGGCAATACTGATTCCTCTTTCCCGCTCTGCGGAAAATCATCAGGAAAAGAATGCTTTAATGCTTACGGAAATGAGTGCTGTGATAATGATTAGTGAAAAAGATCTTTCGGGAAAAATCGGAGATACGATCTTAGACGTTATAAACGATGATGTAAAACTCGGTAAGCTTTCGGAAAATATAGGAAAAGCGGCAGATCCGCATTCAGCAGAAAAAATATTGGAAGAAATATTTAAAATACGGAGAAACTGATGGAACAGAAAGATCTTAAACGAATATATAAATCGAGGCATGATTTATATTACAAGCTCTTAATAATTTATTTGATGTTCCTGATTATTTATTCCTTTGT
>JAPLFI010000234.1 GCA_026390755.1 Ignavibacteriota bacterium | reverse complement strand
CCGGGAAGGTATGTAACTCTGTTCATTGCGTCCTGTGTGCGTATGTAATATTTATAAGTAACAGCAGAGCCGTTTCCGGAAATGTTCGCCGTCCAGTTATTGCCGCTTGAATTCGTCATCGCCAGACTGTCAAATGCAGTCGCACGTGTCCAGAATAATTTTGTCCCTGTTATCGCACTGCCCGATGGAGCAACAGCACAATTAACCGTATATGGTCCTGTCATATTTTCCGTGTTCGGAAGCGGAGTATGCGATATTGCCGGTCCATAAGGTAACTGATAAATTGACGGGTCGCCCATGCAATTGTACATTTCCATGTATCTCTGCATTGTAGCGGTAATGCTTCCGAAATACTGCACAAGATAGATTTTTCCTTTTACAAAGTTCTCCGCGTTTCTCTTTAAATTATCCGTATAAAGCGCCTTAACGATTCTTCTTTCAAGTATGTCGTCTTCAGTCCAGTATGAATTCACCGAGGCACCCCAGAATGTAACACCTGCCTTCGGACTGCGAATCCACGTTTCGGCAAAACACTCACCCGCGATGTGATATGAACCCGTTATACAGGCAAAAGAATATACATACGGGAATATTGTGTTATTAAGCGCATTGACGTTTGACTGCGAAAAAACGGGACCGTCCGCCCATGAAGTTTCGGAACCGTGTCCGGAATATATTGCGAAAATTTTTCCCGAGTCAATTGATTGGGATACCTGAGCTGTTGTAGCACCGTAATATGAATACAATTTTGTGTTAACCGTGAATCCGTTCGGAATGAAGAAGGTATCTATAACCATATTATGCGAGCCTTCGCTTACAGTATGGTTGTCGGTCGAAGCCATAAAAACGTTTTTCTTCCACAAACCGTTGATTCCTGTTTCCATGTATAAAGTTTTATTAATAATATTCCCGAGCTGAGTGAGGTTCTGTACCGGAAAACGACCGAGGAAAGCGTCAACCCAAAGGTCACTCCCTTCGAGCAGGGCGTAGTTCCAGTCGGTTTGCGGTGTGCCTTCACCGCCGCCTGTCCAGCAGGGAATCTTGTCAACATCTCCGACAAGAAGTATAAATTCCGGGCGGGTAGGGACATTATTATACAGATTCTGTATATATGTTTTAATTGCCGTGTTCGAAGTCCCTGTTACAGTGGTATTCACAACCGTGACATTATAACCAAGTCCCTGTTTATGAGCAGTAAAAGGAGCAAGTCCGGATTCAAATTCGGGAGCAGTAATAATCAGATAATTGTTCGTTCCGGTTGATTTCCCGGCAGTATAATTCAGAAATAAGCTTGCAAAAAATTTATCAAACGATTCCTGCGGAGCAAATCTCATCGCGGCTTCGTTCTGAAGTTCCAAACTAAAAGTTCCTTTATTCGTAACGTAGAGCTTGTTTTCCGAAGGATTGTAAGCAAACGGATAAATCGTAATGTTTACACCCTTTGCTCCTCCTATTATGAACGGCTCGGATACAACGACAAACGGGTCGTCAATACTGCCCTTGCTGTTGTAATATGTGCGGTCAATCACAAAAGGCCTGTCGTCAATGGAGTTGATCTTTTCCCAGGGCATCTGCGCGGGATAAAT
>JAPLFI010000087.1 GCA_026390755.1 Ignavibacteriota bacterium | reverse complement strand
CTCCGCTTTTAAAAAAAATGTCATATATGTGGGTTCCGTTTCGATTAATGGTATAAGCCTGACGATTGCCGCCATAACGAAGGAAACGAAAAAATCTGTAATAATTAAAACCGCAATAATCCCGCATACTTATAATGTGACTAATTTCAAATTTCTTAATATAGGTGATAAAGTAAATCTCGAATTCGATATGCTGGGGAAATATGTTATGAGAATTCTGGAGAAATAAAATTGCTTAGGATGTAGAAGTAGTTACTTCCGATTTAACACTTATTTAATATTGCATCCGCGATTTCTTTCTCATCAATTTTCAGCATGCATTCGAACGTACCAGTCGGACATCTCTGCCCTCCGTGTATAGAACAGGGTCTGCATCCGAGATCTGATATTTCAAATACTTTGTCAGCGATTCCGTAAGGATAAAAGCCAAAATCCTGATTTGTAGCGCCGAATATCGCAATTACCTTTGTTCCCGTTGCGTTTGCCAGATGAAGCGGAGCAGAATCGTTTGTTATAAGCAGAGCGCTTCTCCTTATCAGTTCTGCCGATTGCAGAAGGTCGAGCTTACCGGCGTAATTGTAAATGTTGTTATTAGTCGAATTTGCGACAATATATTCGCATAATTTAAAATCTCCTTTGCTTCCGATTAAAACAATTTTTATACCGGACTTATCCATAATATTAAATAAAGTAACGAATTTATCTTTCGGAAATCTCTTCGTAAACCACTCTGAGCCGGGCGCGGCGGTTATAAACTTGCTGTCAGACTTAATGGCGAGACCCGATATAATTTTATCAACAGCGCATATATCATCTGCTCCGGGAAATAATTCAGGTTTTATAATTTCCGTTTCTTCAATCCCCAGCGGTTTAAGTAAACTCAGATTTCTTTGTATCTCGTGTGTCTTCCCGTATTCAACCTTGTTTTTGTAGAGTCCCGAGAATGTCGAATTGTCAAATGCTATTGTCTGCTTAGCTCCGGAAAAACCCGATATCAGAGTGCTTCTCAGATACCGGTGCGGACTGATTACCGTGTCATATCCTCTTTTTCTGATTTTTTTCATCAGCTTTATAAAAGCACCTAATCCCTGCTCTTCGCCTCTCTTATCGTAAACTATCACTTCGTTTATATACGGGTTATTATCGAGTATAGGAGCTGTTTTCGGAATGCAAATAAAATCTACGGTGCTTTCCGAATATTTTCTCTTCAGCACCTGAACCATCGGAAGTGTGAGTATAACATCACCGATAAATGCAGTTTGTATTATCAGAAACTTCATCCCGCTAATTTTTTATGTGTTTAAATCTCCTGTGAAACCAATGCCACTGATCAGGATATTCTCTGATTACATTTTCAAGCATACTGTTAATTCTTCCAGTAAGCTCGGCAATATTATCACTGCTGTATTCGGTTAAATCATCATAAATCAAACGTTCTGCCCTTATCACGTAACTGTAATCCGGTTTACGGTATGCATAAGCA
Source organism: Ignavibacteriota bacterium (assembly GCA_026390755.1). Lineage (GTDB taxonomy): Bacteria > Bacteroidota > Ignavibacteria > Tepidaquicellales > Tepidaquicellaceae > JAPLFI01. The sequence goes on along the minus strand of JAPLFI010000087.1, from coordinate 318 downwards.
AAAACTATATCCGTGCGGTTCTTTAAAGCCATTTTTGCCGGACCTGTAAATGTGGCAATTTTATATCCGTAGAATTCGGCATAAACAGAATAATCGGGATTGGCGGACTGATCCATCAGGAAAAGTACGATCTCGTTTTTGTTCAAAAGTGTGTATATGCTTCTCAGTGAACCACCGATTTCTATAACCTTACTGCCGCCGAGCTCTCTGTATTCAATAATTTTCTTATTAACAAGTGAATTGGTCTGTGGTTTTGCGACACCGTTAATTCTTGCGTTCAGAACTCTTGAGAATGCGCTTGCCTGCATTTCCCAGTTT
>JAPLFI010000315.1 GCA_026390755.1 Ignavibacteriota bacterium | reverse complement strand
GAAGGAGAATATGATATCATACTGGAACAGACATTTTTCTGCGCAATATTACCGGAACTGCGTCAAAAGTACGCCGATAAATCCGCTTCACTTTTGAGAGCGGGCGGTAAGCTTGCAGGGTTGTTATTTGATTGCGATTTTGAGAAAGAAGGTCCGCCGTTCGGGGGGAACAAAGATGAATATATTTCTTATTTCGAAAAAGATTTTGATGTAAAAGTTTTTGAGAGATGTTATAATTCAATAAAACCGCGTGCGGGACGCGAGTTGTTTATGATATTGATTAAGAGGTAAAGATTGTAAAGCACAGGAAACACCGATGAAAGAACTTTATCATGCGAAAATTTACATACAACGTAAAAAAACTATAGTATTTTGAAAACGGATTCACTTTCCGAAATATTGATCGCTTACAATTTACGGGCTGTACTGTATTTTAATTCGATAGATTCAACTAACAAATACGCAAGAGAAAATAATCTGCCGTCCGGCTCCCTTATTATCGCGGCTGAGCAGACAAAGGGCAGGGGACGCTTCGACCGAAATTGGGAATCGGAGAAAGGCAGTAATATACTTCTTACAATAGTAAAATCAATACGGACTGAAAATCCCGCACTGATAAATTTTTATGCTTCCTATATAGTATATAAAACTCTCACTGATTTATTCACTGCAGGCGATAACGGTTTTGCGTTAAAATGGCCTAACGATATTCTGCTCGACGGCAGAAAAATCTGCGGAATACTGACCGAACTTAAAAACATTAAAACTGACAGGAAAAAATTTTATATAGGAATAGGAATTAATGTAAATCAGTTAAAATTTTCAGAATCTATCCGTAATAAATCAACCTCTCTCGTAAAACATTTTAATAGGAAATCGGACATATCAGACCTGATTGCCCGCATAATAAAAAACTTCTGCGAAAATATTAAACTTGCGTTTGATTATTCTTCTCTGACGGAAATCTGGAGAAAAGCCGCGAAACTCGAAGGGAAACGAGTTGAATTCCGCCTGAATGACACGACGGAAGCGCATTCCGGCGTTATTACGGGAATTAAAGACGACGGGGCAATCGAAATTGAATCAGATACATTGGTCGGAGTCAGAAAAAAATCTGTTTATTATTCCGGCGAAATAAGTTTTATTTGAAAATATTTTTTTATAATTTTAGATAATTTTTGTATCATAAAAAAATATTTTAATGCTAACACAATTCGGACAAGTTCTGATTTTTATGATTATCGCCGCCGGTTTCGTTGCAGTGGCTTTTATCGCGGCACGCTTAATCGGACCGAAACTGCCGTCAAAAGGAAAGAATTCTACTTACGAGTGCGGTGAGGATACGGAAGGCGATACATGGCTGAAATTTAATGTGCGGTACTACGTTATTGCTCTTATTTTTATTATTTTCGACGTCGAAATAGTTTTCCTTTTTCCCTGGGCTGTTGTATTCAAAGAAATGGGATTAATTGCTTTTATTGAAATGGCAATTTTTCTGATTATACTTATACTCGGCTTTGTTTATGCTTATGCAAAAGGAGATCTTCACTGGGATAAACCCCGGCCGGTTATACCTGCTCTTGACAGACAAATCTTTAAATCCGAAATATAATTTATGGGATTATTAAATAAACTCGACGCTCGGATTGAACAATTCGAAAGCGGTAACATTATCATTACGAGTGCCGATAAGCTTATGAACTGGAGCAGACTGTCTTCTATGTGGCAGGTCTTCTTCGGACTTGCATGCTGTGCGATTGAAATGATGGCGGCATCGGCTTCGCATTATGACCTCGACAGGTTCGGCATTATTCCGCGTCCTTCTCCGCGGCACTGCGATATTATTTTAATTTCAGGTACCGTTACTCTTAAAATGGCATCAAGGATTAAAAGACTCTGGGATCAGATGCCCGAACCGAAATACTGCCTTTCTATGGGAAGCTGCGCGAATTCCGGCGGTCCTTACTGGGAACACGGATATCACGTTTTAAAAGGCGTTGACAGAGTTATTCCCGTGGATGTTTATATCCCTGGCTGTCCGCCGAGACCCGAAGCACTTATCGAAGGATTATTAAAACTTCAGGAAAAAATAAGAAATCAGTCATTAGCTAAAATAACAGCATAATATAAATGGAAACTGCTGAAATATACGAAAAACTTAAGAAAACGTTTACGGAAGGAATAGGTGAGTTAAAAACAAATTTGCCCGTTAATCCTTTCTTTTTTGTTGATGCCGATAAAGTTAATGCGATATGCTGCTTTCTCAGGGATGAGGAATCGCTTCAGTTTGATAATTTGTCATGCCTGAGCGGTGTTGATTACGATAAAGATAACCTTGCCGTAGTGTATCACCTGTATTCATACACTTTGAACCATCAACTGGTTATAAAAACCACCGTTCCGAAAACAAACCCTGTTGTCAGGACTGTATCGGATGTCTGGGTTGCGGCTGAATGGCATGAGCGCGAAGCGTTTGATTTAATCGGTGTAAATTTCGAAGGACATCCTGATTTGAGACGGATACTTCTTCCCGAAGACTGGGAAGGACATCCGTTAAGAAAAGATTATAAAGTGCCCGATTTCTATAACGGAATGAAGGTTCCTTACTGATAAAATTTTACAAGAGTAAAAATGGCAGAAATAAGAACTGAAGAAATGCTCATTAACATGGGTCCTCAGCATCCCTCGACTCACGGGGTTCTGCGCCTTAAACTGGCGCTGAGCGGGGAAATTGTTGACGATGTTAAGCCTTATATAGGATACCTGCACCGCTGTTTTGAAAAACATTGCGAGGCAATGACATATAGTCAAATAATTCCATACACCGACAGAATGGATTATCTGAATTCGATAAACAATGAGCATGCGTATGCTTTGGCGGTCGAAAAGCTTTGCGGAATTGAACTTCCCGAAAGAGTTGAGTATATACGTGTGATTATGGCGGAATTGCAGAGGATTGCCTCGCATCTTGTTGCAATAGGAACTTACGGTAATGATGCGGGGGCTTTTACACCTTTTCTTTATTGCTTTATAGACCGCGAAAAAGTCCTTGAACTTTTCGAAATGGTATGCGGTGCGCGCCTGCTTTATAATTATATCTGGATCGGGGGATTATCTCATGATATTACTCCGGATTTTATTAGAAAAACTAAAGAATTCATAACATATATGAGACCGCGCATCACTCAGATTAACGGTCTTTTGACATATAATAAGATTTTTATAGAAAGAACAATAAATATCGGAATGCTTCCTGTTGACGTGGCGATAAACTCAGGCGCCAGCGGACCGACACTGCGGGGTTCGGGTTATAAATACGATTTGAGAAAACACGATACATATTCAATT
>JAPLFI010000536.1 GCA_026390755.1 Ignavibacteriota bacterium | reverse complement strand
ATTTATTCATAAGAACCGATATACTTGAGAAAAAGGAAAATAATATCAACCTTATAGAGGTGAAATCCAAGTCGTATGATGAGCAGAATGATGATTTTCACAATAAAAGAGGCGGATTGACTACAGGATGGTTATCATATCTCTATGATGTAGCTTTTCAAAAATATGTTCTCTCAAAAGCTTATCCGGATTTCAATATAAAAGCTTTCCTGTATCTTGCCGATAAGAATTCATTGACTTCCATAGACGGTTTGAATCAGAAATTTTTCATTAAAAAAACCGATGAAAGATATAAAATCATAAAAAAAGGTGATACATCTCTGGAAGCACTGGGCAATAAGATTCTGAAAATGGTAAATGTTGACAGAGAAATAAATGAAATATGGAACAACAAAGATAACGAGAAATTTATGAATATGCCGTTTGAAGAATATATCAATTTTCTCTCAGCGAAATATAAGAATGATGAAAAGATAATTACTCCTTTGGGCAAAAAATGCAAGTCTTGTGAATTCAGGCTCGACAAAGACAAAAAAGACAAAGACGAAAAGAGCGGCTTTGAAGAATGCTGGAAGAAAGTCTTCACTAAATATAAAAATGAATCGGAAGATACTTTAGTATATAAAATCTGGAACTTCAGAAAAGCAGATGAATTATTTCAAAAAGGAATTTATTTCATCTCTCAGATTGATGAATCTTACTTCACCGGTAAAGAGAAAGATACAAATATCGGATTTTCACCAAAGGAAAGACAAAGAATGCAGTATGAATCCGTTGCGAAAAACATTAAGAAGGATTACCTCGACAAAAAAGGATTAGAAACTGAGATGAAAACGTGGAAATATCCATTGCACATGATTGATTTTGAAACTTCAATAATTGCCATACCATTCAATAAAAACCGCAGACCTTATGAAACAATAGCATTCCAGTTCTCTCATCACACAATTGATAAAAACGGCAATATAAAACATGCAGGGCAGTACATAAATACTGCTCCCGGTTATTTTCCGAATTTTGATTTTTTAAGAGAGCTGAAAAATCAGCTCGATAAAGACAACGGCACTGTTTTTCGCTATGCCGCACATGAAAAAACTGTTTTATGCTCAATACAGAGAGAACTCAGAGATATTGGCAAAGACGAATTCCCGGATAAAGACGAATATATTGACTGGATAACAGATATAACCGTGGAAAACCGCGCAATGGTGGACATGTGTCAGGCGGTGAAGAATTATTATTACAGCCCTCGTATGGGAGGATCGAATTCATTAAAAGTTGTATTACCCACAATACTCAACGAATCTGCATATATTCAGAAAAAATACAGCAAGCCAATTTACGGTACAAAGGAAATACTAAGCCTCAATTATGAGAAAATGATATGGATTACCAAAGACGGAAAAGAAGTTAAAGACCCCTATAAGCTTATGCCAGAACTCAAATATGATTTGACTGAGGAAGAATCCGAAAAGTTGTTCCAAAACACTAAAATAGCCGAAGGCGGCGCGGCAATGGTTGCTTATAATCAGATGCAGTTTACAGAAATGTCGCAGACGGAAAGAGATAAACTTGCGCATTCTTTATTGAAATACTGCGAGCTTGATACTTTTGCAATGGTTCTGCTTTGGGAATTCTGGAATGATAAAGTAAACAGCTAATTAACATAATGCGATATGTAAACCGGGACTGGCATTACAGCACGCAGAGCCAACAATGAATTATTAAAATGACTGATAATTTTATCTAATGGAATTAGAATATTATTACACTTCAACTCTTTATATTTACGGAAACGGGATTTATTTGAAAAAATTATTAATTTGAATTATGATAAAAATAGCAGAATACATTAAAGGATTAAAGAAGAAGAAATTTAGCAATGAGAGATTGTTAAATGATTCCGAAAGTGAGATTGCAAAATTTTTAGGTATCGGGACATTTGCTAAGGTTAAGGTTGTTAATATCAGCAGAGCTGAATTCAGAGGAACGCTGAATGAGGAGGCAGTGATGCTGCTTGATAGATTTGGACTGGTTAAAGATTCTACGAACGCTATTACTTTAGGAAACAGGATATTTCTCTTCAAGAGTGATGATGAAAGAAGAACAATAGCTCACGAACTTGTGCATATCTATCAATATGAAAAACTTGGAATAGATATTTTTGTACAGGTTTATCTGGATGAGTATATCGGGAAAAAGAAAAATACGAGAATACCGCTGGAAGTTCCTGCTTATGAATTTGGCAATGATTTTAAAGCAAATGGCTATTGCTTAGATAATATTAACAGGTATAAATATAAAATTATTCCGCCGGCGAATTAAATCGCTGTCATTGAAGGTGTCCGATATTTTGAGCGGGATAAACATAATAATTGGCGTGTCATTATCGGGCGGAAAAAGTGGACTATTTTTAAGGGAGATATTTAATGGTGCTATTGTAGCTTATGCTTTATT
>JAPLFI010000051.1 GCA_026390755.1 Ignavibacteriota bacterium | reverse complement strand
GCGCATGAAAGGTTAAAACAGTTCGATGAGGCTTTATATGATTACAGTAAAGTTATAGAATTAAAACCGAATGATACAATAGCATTTTTTAATAAAGGCGTGGTATATGACGCGATTGAAAATCCGTGGCAGGCAATAAAAGAATACGATGAAGTTGTAAAACGGGACCCCAGGCTGGCGAAAGCTTATTATAACCGCGGAGCGGCTTATGAGAGAGTTGCAGATTATGACAGAGCTTTACAGGATTATGAAAAAGCAGTTCAGTACAATCCCAAATACAAAGATGAACTTGCTAAGAAAATGGATTATCTTAATTACACTAAATAGTTCTTTATCTGTAACTCACATCCCAGGGACCTGTTGATCTTACTGTCAGCAGGTAAGCTCCTGTTTCCGGGACTTTTATCTCTTTAATACCTTTAAATTTTCCTGTGACATCAAGAATCGTCGTTACAAGGCGGCTTCCTTCAGGATTTCGCAGTTCTACTCTGAAAGCTCCCAATCCTTCGTGAGTCATTTCGAACAGGGCGGGTCCCTGATTCAAACTTATAATTTGTGTTTTGTTGTTGTCGTTGGCGACTTTATACTCTAATTTATACTGTATTTGATTTCTATCCGCCGCCTCCACCCGTTTCTCATCGGATGTAATTTCTTCAAACAAATTCGTTTGAGATGATATCAGCCAATAAACCAGTGCTATTAAACCAACTACAAATAAAAAACTAAAAAATATTCTGCTTTTTGAATTTTTTCTCATATATTCTCCCTTTGTGTAAATATAGCGAATAATTACCGATACATCAATAAAATTATAAAACCGGCATCACATTCAGGTTTTGTGAAAAAGAAAAACTTTTCTATAAATCCCGGTTTGAAAAAAAATAATCTTGATTTAACCTGAATAATTCAATAGATTCAGTTTTACTGAAGTATCATTAGATTAAAAATTTATTTGGAGGAATCAAAATGAAATATTTAATTATTATTTTCGTTGGTTTTTTTCTTTCAGTTCTCCTGCCGTTTAATATAAATTCTCAAATTATTACCGATGAATATGGATCTCCCGGCTATAATTCCGTGTTAGGAGGATTAGGTATATCCATAACTTACGTAAACATTCCGCACCAGCAGGCATTTTCCAATGATTCAAGCGGATGTATTGAGATGTGGATAAACCCATCCGTACTCGGTGTAAATCCCATGGTGATGATTTCGAAAGGTGCGGGTTCGGCAGTTTCGTTCCTTTTCGGAATCGGAACGAACTCGAAACTATATTTCAGAATCGGGCATACAGATTTTATTAACTCGAACGGAGCATCCATTACCGTTAATCAATGGACTCACGTGGCAGTAACCTGGACAGGCCGCACAATACGCACTGTTACGTTTTATATAAACGGCGCGGCAAGCGGTAGTTCGGTATCATCCGGCGCTTCCTGGAATTCAAACACAGATGCAATAAGGATAGGCGGCAGTCAGGCAAATCCGACTAATTTTTTTCAAGGATATATAGATGAAGTCAGGTACTGGTCAATTTCAAACGCT
>JAPLFI010000118.1 GCA_026390755.1 Ignavibacteriota bacterium | reverse complement strand
TTCCGAGCCTTCAAGGTCGGAATAAAAATTCTCCGGATAATTGAACAAATATTTATTAGGTGAAAACGTATTGCCGTCGCTCTTATAATTATCTATGATGACCTGCTTTTTCTTTATGGAATATGACCAAGAAGTGACTCCGTCCGTAACAATCACCTGTCCCTTTGTTTCGATTCTGTATTTCTCTTCTTTCTGTATGTAAATAGTGCCGGATGACGACTGCGAACTCCCGGAATTACGCGAGGACGAATGCGAGAAGTTTGCCTTCGCGTCTTTTATACTTTTATAATTAGACTGTACTTTTTTAATGATTTCCTGCGCATCCTGTGCTCCGGCGGGTATGAACCATGCGAAGAAGAGAATAATAAATATATACTTCAATGTTTTATAAGTTTAAATAATAGTGAAAGTACAGAATAAGGATTTCTTTTTCAATTCTAATAAATTCACCGACTTTCATTAAAAATTTGTTATTTGCGGACGGGTGGTTTCCAGTTTTTCTTTTTATATGATGAAAGTTCAAGCGTAATACTGCCGATTGTAACGTTAAATTTCGCTTTAAGCGGTACGCGGGCATCATCGTCGGAGAACCATCCGAGGAACTCACCCGTAAGTCCGAAGACACCGACGAAATCGGCGGCGCCCGCAACTTTAATTCCGCTCATATCGTAATCAACAAGGTCGGTTGATACCGCTTCAGGTTTCGGACTGAAGGAATATTTGACAGAAGACTCCTTTTCATTGATAAAAACGGGTACGTTGTAACGGAGTTTATCTTTGGCATTGCGCGCATAATATGACTGTAAACGGGCGTTATAAAAAAGAGATAAGCCGTCCTGAAACATTTTTGTGTATTCCATTTTAATATTCCTTTCGTCTATAACAATACCGTCAGTTTCCTTCTTCGAGCGCAAATAGCCGTCTTCGTAATCGAACGTATAATAAATATTTGTGATTGTTTTTTCTTTGAATTCCGTTGAAGTGAATTTGACAGAAAACACTTCGTTATTCCTGTGCTGCATCACGGATTCGAAAATATAATTTATATTAACCATCGGAATACTCTCAAAACTTTTTATGGAGGCAGTTGCAGAATAGATTTCTTTCTTGTTCTCGGTAGCGACACCGGTAATTTTGAATTTAACTTCTCCGAGTTTAATGAATCCGTAATACACTTTATAAAGAAGTTCTTCTCCTGTTTCAAGCACCCTGTCATCACCCGTCTCAATATTCCCGTCGTTTGTTCTGCCGGCTGTTCTCCCGGTATATGAAACGGCGTCAGCGCCTGCCATTGAAGGCAGGCAGACCGCAATACTGAATACTAATATTATCAGAAACTGCTTCAAAACCAATTTTATTTTAGTCCGGCAAGCTTTATTGCTTCGCCGAAAAGACTCAGGGCTTTCGTCACCTGATCATCCGAGCTCATAAAGACCGCATAGAAACCTTCATTACCCCATATATCGCGCGCAATCTGCGCCTTGATGGCAGTCATAAGAAACGGTCTGTCTTTCTCGAATCCATAGCTGTTGAATTCAACACCGCGCGACTTTGCCATCGAAATGAGTTCATCCAGCATGCCGTCGCTGACAGAAAATCCGTCCCTGTAAGCAATGTAATTCGGGTATTTCGATTCAACCGATTTACGGTTATCCTTCATCCATTTCTCAGCAGATTCATATATTAAATTCAGTCTCCGGAGCTGGACTGTATAATTTGTGAGTGTATCGAGTTTAACGAAATAGTCGGGAGTAATTCCTCCGCCGCCGTAAACCGTTCTTCCGCCGAAAGTTTTAAACACGGGACGCGAAGTGTCACCTTCTCTTTCGTGCTGTATATTATCACCTTCAAGCGTATCAATCCTCATTCCGTCTTTATACTTGCCGCCTACGTAAGGCTTCTGTATAAGCCGGCCGGACGGTGTATAATACCTCGCCGTTGTAACCCTCAGCGCCGAGCCGTCTGAAAGGTCGAACTGCCGCTGTACAAGTCCTTTGCCGAAAGTTGTTTCACCCACGATTAGTCCCCTGTCCCAGTCCTGCACTGCACCCGAAACAATTTCACTTGCCGATGCAGAGCCTTCATTAACAAGAACGATAAGCGGAATATTCTGCGATGGTCCGCCGGTTGAATTATATACTTCTTCAAACTCCTTGATTCTGCTTTTTGTATAAACAATCCTTTTTCCGCCGGGAATAAACTCACTCGCCATTTTAAACGCCTGATCGAGGTAACCTCCGGGATTTGAACGCAGGTCAAGGATCATCATCTTCATTCCCTGTCCTTTGAGTTTATTTATTGCCTGTGAGAACTCATCGTAAGTAGTAGCGGCAAAACGCGATACTTTAACATATCCCGCTTCATTGTTCAGCATAAACGATGCATCAACGCTGTATAACGGTATTTTATCGCGTGTTATTTCAAACTCGATAGGTTCGCGCATACCGCCGCGAACAACGATAATAACTACCTTTGTGCCTTTTTGTCCCCGCAATTTCTTAGGTACGTCTTCGCGTGAAATTTTTATACAGGACTGCCCGTCAATCTTAACAATTTTATCACCTGCAAGTACTCCGAGTTTTTCCGATGGTCCGCCGGTGATGGGAGATACAACGGTAAGAGTATCGTTTACGATATCAAATTCAACACCGATTCCTTCAAAACTTCCCTGAAACTCTTCGTTCACGCGTTTGAGCTGATCACTGCTGATGTAAACAGAATGCGGGTCGAGTTCTTCGAGCATACCTTTTATTGCCGACTCTGTGAGTTTGGGTGTATCAACATTATCAACGTAATACCTTGAAGTAAGAGACAGAACTTCATTATACTTTTTTACCTGATCTGAAACTTTATCATCTGACATCGCCGATTGTATCTTCATCCCGAGGAACACTCCGAGAACCGTAACGATGACTATTACCGGAATAACAAGCTTTTTATTCATGTTTTTTATAATTTATCTATTTATGTATTTATCTATCTAATAATACAGAATAAAACGAAATAAGTTCCGTTTTATCAGCAAGAAAACAATTTTTTTATTGTCTGAAAAACAAAAGCCAGAGAATAAAGTAAAACGGAAGCAATATAACTATCGAATATTTTACAATATACTGGAAAAATCCCGGCATTTGAAGACCTTTATGCTCGGCTATTGATTTTATCATGAAATTCGGCGCATTTCCGATATATGTCATTGCTCCGAATATAACGGATGCTACTGATACAGCTCTCAGAAATACAGCCTCGCTTTCGACAAACCTGAGCACATCGGCCGGATTATCCACCGATAGCCCGAACACACCCATAGCTCCGGTCAGGAAGTTAAGGTAGGTCGGAGCGTTGTCCAGAAAGCTCGTCAGGAATCCGGCTGTCCAGTAAATCCTCGTAATGGAATCAAGTCCGAGCGAACGCGAATTCACTGAAATATACTCCAGTGCCGGCATCATTGTAATGAATATTCCGAGAAACAATATCGCCACTTCCCGAATCGGAGCAAAATTGAAATGATTTCTCAGATGTATATCCTTCTTCGTTATCTTATAAGAAACCAAAGCCGTTGTAATCATAATCACTTCACGCAATAAAAATGGTTTAGTAATAAATACCGAGCCTGCTATGATAAAAAGAGGTATTATGTTCAGAACCCCTTTCAGCTCTAATTTTTCAGGCTGCTCTTCGATATCGTCCTGAATATTCTGCGGCACTTTTTCGTAGAAATGCCTGTCAATAAAAAAGAAAAGAACGAGCAGATACCCTATCGTCATAAGCCATACCGGCAGCAGATTCACAAGCGTCCAGAAAAAAGGGACTCCTTTAATATACCCTAACAGCAGAGGCGGATCGCCGATAGGCGTAAGAAGTCCGCCCGTATTCCCAATCACGAAAATAAAAAAAATAATGTGATAAGGTTTAAGTCTGTATTTATTCGATTCGATGAACGGTCTTATCAACAGCATCGAAGCGCCCGTAGTACCGAATATATTCGCAATAACCGCCCCTGTAAGCAGGAGCATAACGTTCCGTAACGGTGTTGCCTTTCCTTTAAGACGGAAGAATATACCCCCCGATACGAGAAAAAGGCTGAACAGTAAAGAAATAAAGCTGACATATTCTTCAATCGTCAGTAGAACTTTCCCCGGATTCGGCTTAACAAAAAAATAATAAACGAGCACAATCGCCGCTAAACCAAAAGAGATGTATGGATATTTTTTCTCCCACCATTCGCCCCTTACGAGCGGCAGAACGGATATAGACAACAGCAGAGCAATAAACGGCAGAATAATAATCAGTTCAGGGTTCAAGTGCGAATTTATCTTTACTTAGGATTCCCGTTCGGTGTTTCAACGGGGTCTTTAATTCCGGGGTCTTCTCCCTGATTAATTTTCTGCTCCTGAATCATTCTCATTTTCACGTTATCAAAATTCATTAAAATTTTTCTTACGCTCCGCTCGGATACTCTGAGGAAGGTATTAGGCTGAACACCGATCCATACAATAAATACGAGTATCGGAAGTATTGACGCAAGCTCCATACCAGATATATCTTTCAACGATTTATTCTCCTCCTTTTCAACCGGACCGAGCATAAGGCGCTGATACAGCCACAACAGATAAACAGCGGAGAATATTACTGCGCTTGAAGATATTATCGCAAACCACATTGAATTCAAATTAAGAGAATTAAATGCTCCGATAAGGATTAAGAACTCACCAATGAAACCGTTAAGTCCCGGTAAACCGATAGATGACAATGAAACTAACAAAAATATTCCCGCGAATAGGGGCATAAGTTTGCCTATACCGCCGTATTCGGCAATCTCTTTCGTATGCCGGCGTTCATAAAGCATACCGACTATAAGGAAGAGCGCGCCGGTTGAAAGTCCGTGGTTTATCATCTGAATAACAGCGCCCTGGACTGATTCCTGAGTCAGCGCAAAAATACCCAGTACGATGAATCCAAGGTGACTGACCGAAGAGTACGCTACGAGTTTCTTCATGTCTTTTTGTACAATCGAAAGCAGAGCACCATAGACGATACCGATAACGGCAAGAACGGCAATAACCGGAGTTAGTTTTATAAACGCAGAGGGAAAAAGTCCGAGAGAGAACCTCAGCAAACCGTAAGTTCCCATTTTAAGAAGAAGAGCCGCGAGTATGACCGAGCCGGCAGTAGGCGCCTGCACGTGCGCATCGGGCAGCCATGTATGGAACGGAAAGAGCGGCACTTTAATAAGAAATCCGACCGTGAATAAAATAAACAGATATATCTGCTTCTCAGGAGGAAGAAACGAAGAAACAGTAACCAGTTTTGTAATATCGAGTGT
>JAPLFI010000505.1 GCA_026390755.1 Ignavibacteriota bacterium | reverse complement strand
GCGCGTTCACCAGTTTAATAAAGTGGAACTTGTTAACTTCTGCACTCCCGAGACTTCTTACGCTGAAATGGATAAGATGCTTCTTGATGCCTGCGCCATACTCGAGAAACTCGGAATATACTACAGGGTGATAGAGCTTTGTACAGGCGACATAGGTTTTTCGGCGAGTAAGTGTTACGATATTGAAGTATGGTCTTATGCCGAAGATAAATGGCTGGAAGCGTCTTCCGTCAGCAACTGCACTGACTTCCAGAGCCGCAGGGCGAAAATACGTTATAAGAAGACAGCGGAAAACGGAAAACCGAAAACGGAACTGGTACATATATTAAACGGGTCGGGACTCGCTACGTCGAGGCTCATGGTTGCGATGCTTGAAGCCAATCAGACGAAAGACGGAAACATTATCGTTCCCGAAGTGCTGAGAAAATATACGGGGTTCGATTTAATTTAATCGAATTTCTTTTTCGCGAGTACGACTGCGCCGACTATCCCTGCCAGCAGTAACATTCCCGCCGCGATGACGGGAAATGAATAAACGGTAAAGAGTAACTTGCCCAGACTTTCGGCAGTACCCAGTTTTTCTGCTGTGTCGGCTAACCGAAGATATTTACCTGAAAAGCCAAACCAGAAAGTTGTTCCCAACAGCATGGCGAGAAGTATGGATAAAAGTACGGCAGTAATTTTTTTGTATGTAAACTGTTCCGAAAGTTTCTTTTCATCCTGAAGATTCAACAGCATTATTACGAATAAGAATAATACCATGATGGCGCCCATATATACAAGCACCTGTATAATTGCAATGAACTGAGCTTTCAGGAGAAGGTATATAACGGCAACCGTGAAAAAATTAACTACAAGAAAAATCGCGCTCATAATGGGGTTCTTTCTTGTAATCATCAGTACAGCGGTGGCAATTGCTCCAAGACCGAATATTACGAACAGTACAAATTCTAAAGTAAATTGCATATTTTATACATTATTGTACTTAAATATACTGTTTATAAATGAAAATATTAACGCAATTTTGTAATAACTTCTTTTTGCTTTTGACTTTTGAGTTATGTTGTTTAATTATATTTTCATGCATGTTTCAATCCGGGAAAATATTTAAACCTTTTATTACGGTTTTTTTACTTATTCAGACGCTGTCTCTATACGCACAGGATATTCCCGACGCGGTAAATTATAAGGGAAACCCTTTGGCAGTTTCTTTTTTTATTGCAGGTAAAACTGCAGAACAGAAAGAAGACTTTCGGGGGGCGCTGGAGAACTATCGAATCGCACTTCGCTATGAAAACTCACCCGGCATTCATTTTGCCATTTCTAACATTAACATAATACTCGGTAATTATCAGGATGCGCTTATTGACATAAATAACGCCTTAAAACTTTCACCTGGAAATACCGAATTCCTCGAACAGCAGGCTAAAATTTACAATGGAACCGGTAAGTATGTCAAAGCCGCCGAAATATATGAAGATATTCTTTCCCGTGAGCCTGAAAATATTCCTGTTTTATATTCACTTGCGCGTGTCTATCAGGAGCAGAAGCTTCCCGCACGGGCAATCGTTATTTACGAGAAAATAACGGACGTTTACGGTTTTGATTTTGACGTATTGAAAAGAATGTATGATATATATTTCAATTACAAAGATTTCGAAAAATGCACGGTGGTTCTGGAATACCTGCTGAAGCTTGACCCTTATGATACTTCTTTGCGTCTCGAACTTGCGAATCTTTACACTAAGATGGGAAGGGATGACGATGCGAAAAGAATTTACGAAGAGCAATATTCTCTGAATCCGGGTAACAGGCAGATTCAGTCGGAAATGGTGAAGATTTACTTCAGGAATAATGAGATTGAAAAAGGTTTCAGCAATTTTGCGCGGATTATAGGAAAAGATTCGCTTGTGTATGAAGAAAAAGTACAGCTCGGAGAAATGTATTACAACGTGGTTACTCAGGATAATTCTGCTATGGATATTGTATTCAATATTTTTTCAAAACTTAATAAAGATTATCCCGAAAAATGGATTCCGTATTTCTACCTCGGACAAATAGATGCCGCTAATAAGGATAAATCTTCTGCCGCTAAGAAGTTTGAAACAGCAATAAAATATGCCGATACGACCCGCGAAGCCTATCTGCAGATAGGTTACACGCTTTTTAATATCGAAAGATACGATGAAGCCAAAGAAGTTTTAAGAAAAGGGCTTTTCTTTGCCGGCGATGATTACAGGATGAACTATTTTTACGGATTGGTTCTGCAGAGGCTCGGAAACCTTCAGGAGGCTGTTACTTATTTTGAAAAATCAGTTGAATACGATGAAGCCAAAGAAGTTTTAAGAAAAGGGCTTTTCTTTGCCGGCGATGATTACAGGATGAACTATTTTTACGGATTGGTTCTGCAGAGGCTCGGAAACCTTCAGGAGGCTGTTACTTATTTTGAAAAATCAGTTGAACTTAAACCGGATGATCTCGGAATCCTGTCCTCTCTCGCAATGGCTTATAATACTTTGAAGAGATTTAAGGAATCGGATGAAATTCACGACCGTGCGCTTAAGCTCGATCCAGAAAATGCGCTGATATTGAATAACTATGCGTATAATCTCTCGGTTCGCTGTGAAAGGCTCGATGATGCACTTGATATGGCGCGCGTTGCCGTTAATAAAGAGCCGGGAAATCCGTCTTATCTTGACACAATCGGCTGGATTTAT
>JAPLFI010000159.1 GCA_026390755.1 Ignavibacteriota bacterium | reverse complement strand
TATTACATGCCGGATTTTGATTTGAATCTGATACGTCTGGATAACACAAAATCACAGAGCGGACAATTCGCAGGCACCGCTATATACGTTGACAGTGTCAGGATTACTCCCGTTTATGCGCACCATTCCGGCGGACGTTATGCTTTCGACACTTACTCATGGCGGACGGAAGGCGCGACGGGATATATAATTGAATATAAAGATGTATGTGTTTATTTCGCCGGTGATACGGGATATCAGAACGAGGCATTTAAGAAAATTGGAAACTCTTTTAAAATAGACTTAGCGTTTATACCAATCGGACCATGCAGAAACTGCGACTCGACCGGGTTCTGGCATCACACATCGAGCATTCAGGCGTTATGGACGTTTGAAGACCTGAAGGCTTCATACATGATTCCGATGCATTACGGAGCAATTGAATACGTCAGAGATCCGAATTATCCGCTGAAAGCGATGGAAAGAATTCTGGACGAATCGCAGGAATTCAAAGCTCTGAAAGACAGAGTGAAGATTTTGAAAGAGGGAGAACAGATAATCTGGCGCGTAACGGATAACAGCCCGCCGTAAGAACATTCAAAAGAGATAAAATACTCTTTTATTTTATATTGACAATGCGACTTTTAAAACAGGAATTAATTTTATACATTTACTGAAGTTTTTTAAAAAGTTAACGCCATCAAATTGAAATATATTATTATCGCTATCGCAGCATTCGTTTTATTAAACGGTTGTAACTCCGGCGATACTGTTGCTCCTCAAAATGGAAACGGAACGGGCAGTTACAATAAAATCAGCACGATAGAAAACGGAAACGTTAAATTTGAAGTGTGGAGTGCGACGGGAACATCACTATTCATAGGTTATAACGAAATTGCGTTCAAGGTTTTTATCGGAGGAACGGAAAAGAATACAGGCTATGTGAAATATATGCCGAAAATGTATCACACGGGTACCGGTCCCTGGCATTCATCTCCGGTCAGCAGTTCATTTAACTACAATACCGAAAAGAGTTTGTTTACAGGATATGTTTGTTTTACAATGATTTCCGACTTAGACAGTTACTGGTTCGGTAATTACGATTACAACGGTGAAGTATCCGCTGATTCCGTTCTTTTTAATGTAATTCCGCTTTCTACAAATCAGATGACGATCTGGGATGATATTAACAGCGGGCACACTTATATGCTTACGCTGATTGAGCCGAAAACTGCCACGGTCGGACTGAATAATTTCTCATGCCTGCTTCACCAGACAGATGATGACAAATATTATACGGAGGTTAACGGCGCAGAAATGTATATCAGACCCTGGATGGAATCGCACGGTCACGGGTCAAGCAATAATATTAATCCTGCAGGACTCGGCGGCGGGAAATATTCGGGTAAAGCAAACATGACCATGGTAGGAGGCTGGGATGTTTATGATTCCATAAGGTATAACGGTAATGCCATTACAGAATCACCTCCGGTAAAATTTCATTTTTCCGTTCAGTAATATATGAAGAGGATAATACTGGCGTTTGCAATACTCTCAATCGCCGCGGGTACGGCGAAATCGCAAAGCTGCTGCGGCGGAAGTTTTTATGACATAGCGGTATTGCCGCTTGATAAAAAAGCGCTGTTCAATGCGGGAATCAATTACGATAATTACAACGGTGTCTGGGACCAGACCGGCACGTGGAAAAAAATCAGTTACACTGCATATCAGATAAAACCGGTTGTTTCAGCCGTTTACAGATTTAATAATTTGTTACAGGCAGGCGCCTCAGTACCTTTTGTCTATAACAGAAGCGAACTGCCGGGACTTGAACCGAACGGATCCGGAATAGGTGATATAACAGTTAACGGCAGGTTTGAGATATTTCACGAATTTCAGAGATACAAATCGGGAAAAAAATATGTGCAGGATACGAAGAAACCTTATCTGGCAGTAACTTTCGGAGTTGTTCTGCCTACGGGCAGGTCCGACGAAATGGCAACGACAGAAGCCGAAATAACAGGGAAAGGATTTTTTATGTCATCTCTCGGATTCTCCGTGATGAAGACAATCATAAAAGATAAATTTCAGATTGCGCTTGACATCGGCTGGCAGCACAGTTTTGAAAAGAATTATGAAAAAGTTTACGGAGTGCCGATATCCACACCCGTTTCAAAACAGCTCGGCGAAAAGCTGAACTACGGTTTGTCTTTTAATTACCTGGTTAATTACTGGAACGCCGCCTCGTTGTCGCTTGGCGGATTCACGCAGGGAGCTTATAAGATAAATGACGTTAAAGGTGCGGATTCAGACGAGAGGAGCATATACCTGACAGGTTCATATACTTATTATCCTGTACCCGAAATAAGGATTACACCTTCGTTTAAGTGGAACATACCTTCGGACAATCTCGGCAAGAACGCACCGACTTCGCTGTCATTTGTAATAAACGGGGTTTATTATATTGAGTTATAATATTCTTTCTTTTGCTTAATCAAAAGAAAGAATCCAAAGACATACTTGGTTTAAAGATTTCTTTCTTTTACTTGATTAAAAGAAAGAAACAAAGAAAAATCAAGTGCTGTTGTAATTTAAGCTAAATTTATTCCGCAAGGCTAAGAAAGCAAAACTCGTGCAAGAACAGCACTCGGACAGTTGCTTTCTTTTAACGCCTTACTGCATAAATTTTTAACGCTTAAATTACAAAGGCACGGTTCATAAAAAATGAATACTCGTGGCGCGAAAGAGAAAGAAATATAAATAATTTCAAAAATTTACAGTGCCTGTTAAAACAAAGATAGAACTAATGTCTTTATTTAATTACGGACAATTTTTTTGTTTCCGTAAAATCTCCTGATTTTAATCTGTAGAAATAGACACCGCTTGTTAATCCGCCTGCATTAAAATTAACTTCGTACGTTCCCGGCTGTAAGGATTTGTTCAGGAGATTTGATACTTCCTTTCCTGTCATATCGAAGACTTTTAATGTTGTAATTCCCGTTTTGGATATTTGAAATTTAATCGTCGTAGCGGGATTGAAAGGATTAGGGTAATTCTGGAACAACGAATACTCTGCCGGAACTTCCGAGGAAATATTCCTTATGCCGATAGGCGGATTTGTCAGCTCATATATATTTCCCGGAATAGGAATACTTATCGGTATGCCGATTGTGCTGAGGTCAATACTAACTGAAGGGATAACTTCTTTCACCATCCACTTGCCGTCTGAAATCCATGTTGTATCGGGTCTTTCGATTATGGGATATTCGAAAATAAGAACACGCAGATACAGTCCGTATGTGACCACAAATTTCCTGGAATTGAAATTTCCGTTTACCGTAGGGACGACTTCGTCATTTAGCCTTTTGGCTTTTAATTTAATCCTTATCGGTAAGGAGATAGTATCAATAGCAATAGTCGTATCTTTTGACACTATTGTATATTCAGAGTTTACGGTTTGTGCAAAACGGAAAACATTGTACCAGTTCTGCAGTGAGAGAATAAAACCAATCAATCCCGGAAGCGGAATCGTATCGGCAAACGCGGCAAGGGAAACGTAACTCCATCCGTTTGTAGTCTGAAAATTATAACGGCTTGTATCGTTGTAAGGAGTATTCTGCGTTAAAGTTAAGAGGTTATCTTTTTTCCTGACTGTGCTCGCAAGCAATCCTTTATAATCGGCAACAACGGCAAAAGAATCAACCCTGTACCGCGCAAGGTTTTGCTGAGGAACATTGTTTGAATCGAGCGGAATATTTTTATAATACCACTTGTATCCGGTAGATGCGGGAAAATAAGTGGAGGCGTTCTGAGCAACTGTGATATTACAGGCGAAATATATCACTGCGAGTGTGAATAAAAGTTTTTTCATTTTTGTAATTATAATTATTACCAAATATTACGCTTTAATTAGAATAAATCAATTCCTA
>JAPLFI010000314.1 GCA_026390755.1 Ignavibacteriota bacterium | reverse complement strand
TTCATGTTAATATTTTTATACAAATATAACTGTAATACCCACTCTTTGCAATGCTATAACCCATTTATTTATATATTAGTTATGCCTTATTTGGGTTTATAGAGATGCCCTTAACACTTAACACTTAACACTTAACACTTAACACTTAACACTTAACACTTAACACTTAACACTTAACACTTAACACTATTTCGCATGGCACAAACTCAACATGTATGGATTCCTTTCCGTCATATAACGTAAGTATATCATTCAGCGGCAGTTTCAGTTCGGCTAAAGTCAGTTTAAGTATATTCCTCAGCTCGGAAGAGTTAGGTCGTAATGTATGAAAGGAAATTATCTTCTGTAACTCTCCCTTAACCGTTATATCCGAGAGTTTTACTGTATTCATATTCGCAAAAAAAGGAATTCTCACACCTTCGCCGTTTTCAAGCGCGTATATAACTTCGTTGTTAAAGTTAACCGAAAACTTGTCGTTCCCAAAATGCTTCTCCCCGATTTCTATAACGTCCCTCAGTGTCGCTTTCTCAAAAGGAATACCGGTTTGATAATAATCATTAAAACTGATATGTGACGGACAGTCTTCCTTTTCCTGGTATTCAACAATATATGAGTCGTTTGTTACTCCGTTAAATACAAAACCTTTACCCGATAAAAGCTGAAAGCCTTCGCCCTTACCGTTTTTAGCGTGCAGGTATTTTACTGCTTCCTGTACCTGTACAGCCGCAATCATTGAGGAGATTGTAGGTGTTGTGGGTATTTTGCCCTGCTGTATGTCTTCTATACCCAGCATCAGGCAGGATTTCCTTTTATTCAGAAGTCTGAAGTCAGCTTCATTCATCGTGCATTCATAGCAGGCTCCATCGCCCGGCATGAACAAACGCGCGACGCCGCTGAGAGTCTCAATGGCTCCGTCTATCCAGGGAATGTTTACCTTGCGGCATGATTGATTTACGTACAGCCGTGCTTCGCGGTTGTCAAGCCCGCAAATAACAATATCCATAATTTTAAATACTCCAAGCCCCAGTTCAAAAACATTGCCGTCGTAATATTGTATGTTAACAGCATCATTAATTTCTCTTGCTCTTCTGCAAACGGTTTCAGCTTTTGGCTTACCCTCGTCTTCCGTGCGGAAAAGGACACTGCGTGTAAGATTGCTCCGCTCAACCTTATCCATATCAACCGCAAATATATTCCCGGCGCCCAGCATTGCGAGGTTCTTAATGATTTCATTTCCGAGCGCGCCGCATCCCACTATGAGTATGCGGGTGTTACTCAGTATTTCCTGCTCCCACCAGTTTATTAATTCAAACCTCGAATAGCGGTTGTTATTTAAATCGGCTAAGTTAATCAATTTATCCTGCGGTTATTTCAGGATAAAGCCTCAGCACGTCGCCGCTTTTCACTCCGGCTTCGGCAAGTGTTTGCGATTCTGAGAGTTGTTTCCCGGAAGCTTTGTGGTGAAATTTATACGAAAGAGGCTCTCCGTCCGGACCCGTTACGGGTAGTTTCATCTTTGGTAAAAGAGCTTCCATTATACGCTTCACCGAAGCGTCGTCAGGAAGTGTTGCTTCCTGTTGTTTATTGCCCGTTGCGTCAATTATTGTTACGTCTATCTTTGCCATGTCCTAATTTAAAGGTTTTGTTCAAATACTTAAATGGAAATATTAATATTAAAAAGTCATTACTCACCTGCGTGTTCCGAACTGTAATGTTAATTGTAATTGAAAACTAATTAAATTATCTTTTACTAATAATTTCTTATAAAATAATTCAGTTAATTATATCAGCCAATGAAATCAAAAATCAATTTTCTCTCTTCAGTTTTAATTCTGACA
>JAPLFI010000297.1 GCA_026390755.1 Ignavibacteriota bacterium | reverse complement strand
TAAAAACGGGATATTTGTGTATAAAATTAAACACTATTTATTATGCTAAAGTATGATGTGATTATAGTCGGGGCGGGAATAGTCGGACTGGCGACCGCTTATAAAATGCTTGAAAAGAAACCGGGGCTGAAGTTGTGCCTGATAGAAAAAGAAGAAGGTGTTTCGCGTCATCAGACCGGAAATAACAGCGGCGTAATACACTCCGGAATTTATTACAAACCCGGCAGTCTCAAGGCGCTGAACTGCATAAAGGGTTATAAAATGCTGTTAGAATTCTGTGATGCCAACGGAATTTCTTATGACATTTGCGGGAAAGTGATTGTTGCAACCGACGAAAGTGAACTCGGGGCGCTGGGGGTTCTTTTTGACAAAGGAATCGCCAACGGATTAGAAGGGCTGAAGATGCTGAGCGCGGGAGAACTGAAAGAATATGAGCCGCATATAGCGGGAATAAAAGGAATACACGTACCGCAGACGGGGATAATAGATTACATGGAAGTGTCGAAAAAGATTGCTGAATTAGTGAATGAAATGGGCGCGGAAATAAGGTTCAGCGAACGGCTTGACGGCATATACGAGAAAAACGGTGACGTGCTGGTGCATACAAATAAGAATAATTACTCCTCAAAAATACTCGTCACTTGCGCGGGTTTGCAATCTGACAGGGTGGCGAAGCTGAATAACAAGGATTTAAAACTGAGAATAGTGCCGTTCAGGGGAGAGTATTACAAGATTAAAGAAGATAAAAAATATCTTGTGAAGAACCTGATTTATCCCGTTCCCGATCCGCAATTTCCTTTCCTCGGCGTGCATTACACAAGAAAAATGAACGGTGAAATTGAAGCGGGACCAAATGCTGTGTTCGCCTTCAAGCGCGAGGGGTATAAAAAGACTGATATTGATTTCGGGGATATGTGGGAAAGCATGGCATGGGGCGGATTTATGACGATTGCGAGGAAATACTGGAAGATGGGAATGATGGAATTTTACAGGTCGTTTTCGAAGCCGGCTTTTACGAGATCTCTTCAAAGGCTTACACCTGACGTGAGGGAATCGGATCTGGAAGAAGGCGGTGCGGGTGTGAGAGCGCAGGCATGCGATAATAAGGGTAACCTTGTTGATGATTTTCTGTTTGTTGAAAATGAAAGAGTATTGCACGTATGCAATGCGCCGTCGCCTGCGGCTACTTCGTGCTTTTCAGTTACACAGAGAAGAGCTTTCCTGAAATAATCCTGAAATAAATTCAGGACAGGGTTCAGGACAAGTTTTAGAATAAGAGCAAAGAGCTGTTGACACGAATTACTACGAATTTCCCGAATTAAAACAAAAGAATTTATTAGAATAAGAGCAAGAGCGAGCGCCACAGATTCTAAAACAAAAGCTACTGCCGATATTTATCTTGCGAGGTAGAGGGCAATAAGCAAACCGATATTAAGCATTATTCCGAATTGCATATTGAACTGAGCCGTCATAATGTTATGTTTGGTTCCCATTTCCCATCTCGGTATTGTTTCCTCCGGAAAATTCTTCAGCATCTTTACGAGTTTAAGCGCGCTCGGAAGTGTTATCAGATTCAACAGCGCAGGCCACGGAAGCAAACGGAATACCACGAATAATATTATCGCCGCATAAGCGCCGAATATAAGCGCATAATACAAATAAATTGAGAGTTTTTCGCCGATAAGAATCGGAATAGTTTTCACTCCGAAAGTGCCGTCAAACTTCATATCGCGGATATTGTTAGAATGAAGAATAGCAATAATAAGAAGTCCGATAGGTGTTGAGAGAATTAACGGTATCCATGAAAATTCCTTTACCTGAACGTAATAAGAACCGAGAGTCATACCCACGCCAAAAGATAAAAACACCATTAAATCACCGAGGGCTTTATACTTGAGAGCGAACGGGTTAGCCGTATAATATATTGCCGCAAAAAGACCGAAAGCCATTAAATAGAGTATCCATATACCGCACTGGAAATAAAGGAAAACGCCGATTATTGACGCGAGAATCAATGACGAAAAAGCAATAATTTTCATACCTTTCATCGAAACAAATCCTTTTGACAGCACAAGCGAGCCGCCGTGCGGAATTCCGATTTCAGGGTCTTCTTTGTCTATACCTTTTTTAAAGTCGTAAATGTCATTTATGATATTTGAACCAACGTGAACTGCCATTGCTCCGACGAGTGTGAGTGCGAATAAAAAGAAATTGAACCTGACTCCGGGAATGAGAATCACGGAGAGAATTGAGCCATAGAGTACCGGAATAACGGATGCCGGAAAAGCATACGATCGAATAGCCATCATAAAAAGTTTAAAGCCCTTTGGGGCTGTCATATCCTGCTGCATATAATAGTAAAGTTATTTTAATAGATTTCTGTTTATATT
>JAPLFI010000109.1 GCA_026390755.1 Ignavibacteriota bacterium | reverse complement strand
TCTTATCCTTTTTGCAAATAAATGGAGAAACGATAAATTATTCGGCAGAATTACGGTAAAGGGAAACATAACACTTTCGAGCGAAGAATTATTAAACGCCGCAGGTTTAAAATCAGACAGTTTAATAAACATTGAGGATTTGAATCTTGTTTTCATACAAGACAGGATTTCAAAACATCCTGAAATAAAAAAGGCTTATGTAAGTAAAGAGCCGCCGGATGAACTTATTATAGAAATTGTTGAGAAAAGCCCAATCGCCATTGTCAATACCGGAGCAGAGCTTTATCTTGTGGATGAAGAGGCGGAATTATTTTCGTTCAGAAATTACGAAAAGCTGTTTGATCTCCCCGTAATAAATGGTTTAACGCATCAGGTATCGGCAATAAACACAAGAAACAATGATATAAACGAGGAATTATTATTGGCGGTAAATATACTTAAACAGGTATATTCGAAAGGAAAGTTTTTGCAAAACCAGATATCCGAAATAAATTTTTCGGATTCCGAAAAAGTAATTATTTATTCGAATGATAAATCAGTACCTTTTTATTTCCCGAAGTATAAAAACCAGCTTGCGGCTCATATCAACGCAAAAGATATTACAGCAAAAGATATCATTTTTAGAGTTAATATATTTAAAAAATTTATCGAAGAGGAATATCTCAAAAATTTATCCCGGAAATATGAATACGTGGACATCAGATATTCTAATCAGGTTGTGGCAAAATTTAACTAGAAAATAAAATATTAAAAATATGAAATCCGTAAAAAAGAAAATTAAAGCTCAGGACGATGAAATAATCGTCGGACTTGATGTCGGTACGACAAAAATATGTGCAATAGTTGCACGGCAAAAGGAAAATGATAATATAGACATAATTGGAATTGGTAGATCACCCTCGAAAGGCCTTCACAGAGGAATAGTCGTAAATCCGGGCAAAACTATAGATTCGATAAAAGAGGCACTTGCGGAAGCAGAGTTAAATTCAGGAGTAAGGATTAAATCTGTTTCGGTAGGTATTGCCGGTCATCATATCCGGTGTATACAGTCAACGAGTACGATAGGGATTAATAATCCGGAGCGTGTAATACAGGAGGAGGATATAAGGCGTCTCATTGAACAGGCAGGATTAATTCGTATTCCCAGCGACACACAGATTATTTCCGTAATTCCCCAGGAATATATTATTGACGGGAAAGACGGAATTTATGATACTCCTATAGGGATGTTTGGTGTCAGGCTTGACGCAAAAGTAAATATTATTACAGGTTTAGTGTCATCCATTGATGATTTGTCGCAATGCGTCAAAACCTGCGATGTAGATATTGACGACATTGTACTTGAACCGATAGCTTCGTCTTATTCAGTTCTTCATGAAACCGAAAAAAAAGTTGGTGTTGCAATGCTTGATATCGGCGGCGGCACAACAGATGTTGCAGTTTTTAAAAAAGGCGTCCTCAGATATACCGCCGGAATAGGCATTGCGGGGAGTCTCGTTACGAATGATATAGTCGAAGCGCTGGGAATTTCCGAGGAGGAAGCCGAAAGAATTAAACGTGAGTACGGATTTGCTTCGATTGATGAAATTCTGAATGATGAGGAAATATCCGTAAAAGGGATTAACAGAAATGTACCTAAAAAAACGAGAAAAAGCATTCTTGCAAGGATAATACAGGCGAGGATGCTGGATATATTTCAACTTTCAGCAATAGAGATAATGAATTCGCAAATTCACAAAGAACTTCATGCAGGGGTGGTTATTACAGGAGGTGGTTCTCTGATTAAAGGGACGAAAGAACTTGCGGAAGAAATTCTCGGAATGGAAGTAAATCTCGGAATCCCGACGGGAATGAAAGGCGGGTTAATAAAAGAAGTAGAAAGTCCGATATACGCGACCGGAGTCGGTTTAATTCTTCACCGTATAAAAATGATGAACGCGCCGGATTTTGGCAATGAGTTAAAAGGCGGAAATTCAAAAAGAAAAAAAATTACTGCAAAGGGTGTTTTCAATAAAATAAAAATGTGGTTTGACGAATAATAAAAAATATATAATTATAAATTTTAATTTTTAATATTAATTTAAGAAAGGGTAGAAAAATGTCAATTCAACTTATACCAAACGAGCACAACGGTGCAAAAATAAGAGTTGTCGGAGTAGGCGGGGGCGGAGGTAACATTGTTAATTCGATGATAAATAAGGGCATCGAAGGAGTAGAGTTTGTTTCAATTAACACAGACGCTCAGGCTCTCGAAATCAGTAAAGCTGAAGTAAAAATTCAGATCGGAAAAAACTTAACAAAGGGTCTCGGCGCAGGCATGCGCGACGAAATTGGAGCTAAGGCAGTCGAAGAAAACCGTGAGGAAATATCAAAAGCACTTGCAGGCAGTGACATGGTTTTCATAACAGCAGGGATGGGAGGAGGAACAGGTACCGGCGGTGCACCTGAAGTCGCCAGGATTGCGAAGAGCCATGACGCTCTTGTCGTAGCAATAGTGACCAGACCATTCAAATTTGAAGGAAAGCCCAAAATGGATTTGGCGGATTCCGGTATTCAAAGATTAAAGGAAGAAGTTGACAGCCTTATAATTATTCCGAATCAGAAAATTCTTGACCTTGTAAGCGATGACTGCGGAGATTCGCAAGCGTTTGCGCTGGCAAACAAAGTTCTTTACAATGCTACTAAAGGTATTTCGCAAATAATTACTAAAGCGGGAGAAATCAATGTTGACTTTGCCGATGTACGCACAATAATGAAAGAATCCGGAGATGCAATAATAGGAACCGGAATTGCAGAAGGCGAAGGAAGAGCAGAAAGAGCGGTGGATGAAGCCTTAAACAATCCTGTGCTTGATAATATTGATATTAAAGGCGCTAAACGCGTATTAATAAATATTTGCAGTAATAGTAACAGAAAGATATCCGAAATTAATTCTATCAATGAAAGGATTCACACTGCAGTAGGTGATGAAGCTCAATATATATTTGGTATTGCGAATGACGATGAGCTTCAGGATATGATTATGGTAACAGTGATTGCAACCGGATTTAAGTCCGCCGAAGAAAGAAAAATCGAGGATAAAACACAAAAAAGTTCTTCTGATTTTATTGAAGAAAACCGTAAAACAGGAACATATAATATTACCAGTTTACCAAATTCGCAGAAACAATTATCAGATTTAGATGAACCGGCATATAAAAGAAGAGATTTTCTGAAGCAAAATGTAAACGAAGATTTAAGTGATAAACCTAAAACAAAAAAAACAGCATTAAATGACGATTTGAATTTAGACGGAATGAATTTCGGTGGAATGAATTTTGATGAAATGCCTAATACTCCGTCATTTTTGAGAAGACAAATGGATTGAAGTAAGTGTTAAGTGTTGAAAAACGCAATTCAGAAGAACTTTCTGGTGTATTGGTTTTTAAATAGAAATAGCACGGATTAACTTTTACCTGCCGGAAAAGTAATACGTGTATAACAAAAAAGGGCTACCCTGAAAAGTACTTGGAAAAGTACAAGGAAAAGAGGATAGTCCTTTTTTATATTGATAAAGAACAATATTATTGCAATCTTTAGTAATTCCGAAACTAATTTATAAGTAATTATATGAAAAAACGTCTGATTAACTCATATCCTAAGAATATTGTATTATTTCTTACAGTAATTTTTGCAATAAATATTGCATCAATAACTGCTTTTGCCCAGAACAATCCTGCTGGTGTAAATCTTGATACTGTAAAAGCGCAAAAATTTGATAACGGTAAAATGTGGACTTTTGAATACCCACCGCTTGATTACTTTCAGGAAACTTATAACTTCAGGCCTTCGCAGGACTGGATTGATAATGTTCGTATGTCAGCGCTTCGTTTTGCAGACTATTGTTCTGCATCGTTTGTGTCCGAAGACGGGCTTGTTATGACAAATCACCATTGCGGCAGGGAATCTGTAACCTTGGTTCAAAAATCAGGCGAAGATTTTCATAAAGACGGATTTATCGCCGTAACTCTTGAGGATGAGAGGAAAATCCCGGGGCTTTATGTTGACCAGCTTGTTAAAATTGAAAATGTTACAAAGGAGATTCAGGCGGAGAGTGATAAAGGAAAAACGGCTGAAGAAAAAAATGAACTCCGTGATAAAAAAATTGCAGAGATTGAGAAAAAACTAAAAGAACAGACAGGGTTTGTGTGTCAGGTAGTTTCTTTGTACAACGGCGGAGTTTATTCCGCATATTTATATAAAAGATTTAATGACGTAAGATTAGTATTTGCTCCGGAAGACCAGGCGGGATTTTTCGGAGGAGACCCGGACAATTTTACATATCCGAGATATAATCTTGATTGTACATTTTTCAGGGTCTATGATG
>JAPLFI010000269.1 GCA_026390755.1 Ignavibacteriota bacterium | reverse complement strand
TTCAAGCGGAATTTATTACTGCCGCATGGAAACACCCGGAAACACATTCACGATTAAAATGGCATTGATAAGGTGATGCCTGCACCCGCGCGACGTAAGGGGTGTGCGGCAGGGGGATGGAATCATTTCATTCTATTTACAGAAAACGCCTACGGCGTTTAAGAACATAAGAACAACGACGTTTAAGAATGTTAAAACCATACAACCCCGTCAGGGGTTGTATGGTTTTATTTCTCTTATTCCACTGTAACGCTTTTCGCAAGATTCCTCGGCTGATCCACATTACACCCTCTCGCAGCCGCTATGTAATATGAAAGAAATTGCAGAGGTATTACATTAAGTATAGGAGCAAAAATCGGCAAAGTAGTAGGCACTCTCAGTATATGGTCAGCGTAAGACGAAATCTGTTCATCATCATCGCTTGCCACTACAATAATCCTTCCTTTCCTCGCTTTAACTTCTTCAATATTTGAAATTATTTTTTCATACGTCCGGTCTTTAGGCGCGATAAATACGACAGGCATATACTCGTCTATCAAAGCTATCGGTCCGTGCTTCATTTCCGCGGCAGGATACCCTTCCGCATGTATATATGAAATCTCTTTCAGTTTTAAAGCGCCTTCGAGCGCTACAGGGAAATTATAACCTCTGCCGAGATAAAGGAAGTTTTTTGTATCCTTAAATACTTCAGCAACCTTCTTATATTCTTCGCGCATGTCAATCATGTGTTTAATCTTTTCAGGAATATTTTTCAGTTCCTGAGCGATTTCGATAAGTGTTTTATCCGGTAAAGTCTTTTTCTCTCCGGCAATCATCAGAGTGATAAGAGCAAGCGACATTAGCTGGGATGTAAATGCCTTTGTGGAAGCAACGCCTATTTCCGGTCCGGCGTGAATATACGTACCTGCATCAACTTCGCGCGCGATAGTACTTCCTATGACGTTAACAACGCCAATAGTAGTAGCTCCGAATTTCTTCGCTTCCCTTATAGCCGCAAGCGTATCCGCTGTTTCGCCGCTCTGGCTGATTGATATCATAACATCGTCGGTCCGGATTATCGGTCTTCTGTATCTGAATTCGGAAGCATATTCAACTTCCACGGGTATTCCGCAGAACTGTTCAATCATGTATTCAGCTACAAGTCCCGCATGCCATGCCGTACCGCAGGCAGTAATAATAAACCGCTTAGCGTTAATGAGTTTATCCATGACGTGTTCAAGTCCGCCAAGTTTTACCACCCCCGTCTCAAAATTAATTCTTCCACGGTAAGTGTTTTGAATTGTTTCGGGCTGATCGCATATTTCTTTGAGCATGAAATGATCAAATCCCCCTTTTTCAATTTCATCTATAAGGAAGTCCAGTACTTCCGTATTCCGGAAAATATCTTTATCTTCGACTGATTTCAGGAAAAACCCCTGCTTTGTAAGAACTGCCATATCACCGTCTTCGAGATAAACGACATTTTTCGTATGATTAATTATCGCTGAAGCATCGGAAGAAACTATCGTCTCCCCGTTGCCTATTCCCAGCATAAGAGGACTGCCTTTTCTGGCGACAATAATTTTATCGGGTTCTTCGGCGCATAGACACGCAATTCCGTAAGTACCTTCAACTTCAATAAGCGCCATTCTTACTGCTTTTTCAAAGTTTTTTGTTTTTCTGAAATAATAGTTAATAAGATTTGCAAGGACTTCTGTATCCGTATCGGTAATGAAAGTGTATTTTTCCTCAATCAGTCTTGTCTTAATATATTTATAATTCTCGATGATTCCGTTGTGAACAATGACAATATTATCATACATATCAAAATGAGGATGGGCATTTATATCGTTAGGCACTCCGTGTGTAGCCCATCTAGTATGTCCGATACCGATACTGCCCGTGTAAAAGTCTTTATCAATGGCATCATCCATAATACTGACTTTCCCTGCTTTTTTGAAACTGTAAATCTTTTTATCGCTGTTGATAATTGAAACACCGGCAGAGTCATATCCCCTGTATTCAAGATGTTTCAAACCGTCAATTATAATCGGCAATGAATTACGATTTCCGATGTATCCTACTATTCCGCACATAAATTTATTTAATTAATATCATTTTCTTAATATCAGTAAATCCTGATGCTTCAATTTTGTAATAATAAACTCCGGTTGACAGTCCCGAAAAATCTTTCGAATCAAATTCAACCTGATAATTACCCGCAAGTTTATTATTGTTCACGAGCAAACCTACTTCCCTGCCAACGATATCATATACTGCAATTTTAACAAATCCTTCTCTTGCTACGGAGTACCTTATTAAAGTAGAAGGATTGAACGGATTGGGATAATTCTGGGAAAGAGAGAACGTCAGATTTTCGTTGATATTTCCGCTTACTGAAGTAACGCTTCCGAGCGGAAAGTTTGTTCCGAAAGGTCTTGTAGTATAATAGGCACGGACCTGATTTGTATCGGTAATTCCGAGATTTACCTGCATGCTTGCAGTTGCGCTCGCCGTAGTCCTCGCCGCAAGTATAAGCGTCCGTGATGAATCAAGGAACTTAAATTTCAATGAATCGAAGCTGAGAGGTCCGGTCGTAAAAGGAAGGGATTTAAGTTTAATATCACCGTTGCTTACAACATTATCTTTATTTTTATCCCAGTATAAATCAAATGAAGTTATATTCGAAGCAGTTGCAGTAGTTTGCATACCGAACATCAGCAGTTTTAAAGAGCCTACCTGTGGGTTGATACTTGTAATTATTTTTATACCGACAAGTTCCTTAGCCGTATCACCGGGAGCAAGAGTATTGCTGATAAGCATATTGCTAGCGCCGTTAATTCCCGAGATAGTAAACTTCGGCGAAGTTGTTGCCGCTAAAGCGTCTATTCTTCCCGATCCGTACCGGTAATCTTTTCCCGGGTCACCTTTTTCAACGGCAGTCAGTTCAAGAACTTTATCAACATCAGCCGGCAGCATTTCAGGGTTTACAGATAACATGAGCGCCACACATCCTCCCGTATGCGGGGTCGCGGATGAAGTTCCGCCGAATGCAGAACCGTATCCCGTACCCGAACTAACGTATGTAGAAATTGACCCCTCGCCCGGAGCAGAAACATCGGGTTTCAGCAATCCCATTGAATCCGGTTCCACAGGAGCAATCCTGCTGTAAGGATAATCTTTATGCCCCGTATCAATCGGATACGTATAAGTACCCCACAATGCCCAATTACCCCAGGTTGTAGGTCCCCATGGCGACGATGTAGCAATAACATCGGTCGCACAGGCTACGTTACCAACTCCGATAACGCCGCTTAAATTACCTCTTTTAGTTTGCTGGGGGTGAAGCCAGGGCGGCGGGCAGTTACCCAGACACGATATATTCAGAGGAGCACCATAAGAGTTTCCGTCATTACTTGTAGAATTTGTATGAATCATCCCTGCAGCTAATGACATATCAGCCGCAAGTCTCATCGCACTGTAATCGGGTTTAGGGGACATATTCCATTTCCAGCTCAAAGAACTTGTCATAACATCAGCGCCTTCCAGCACGGCATACTGAGCGGCAAGTATTTGCTGTGTATAACCGCTCCCATTTCTCATTAAAATACATTTTGATTCGGGAGCAACGCCGGTTTGAGTTCCGCCTGTTCCGTCACCAATGACATGTCCGAGAGTTGCTGACCCGTGCGAGGCAGTTGTAATATTGTAATTATTTGTAGTATAATCCCAGCCCACTAAATCGTCTATTTTTCCGTTACCGTCATCATCTATACCGTTTATATCGCCCGGATCGAATGCGGAAGTTGTGCCGGTGCCCCAGATTATAGTCATTCCGTTGTGATTCGCATCTTCACCGAGGTTTTGCCATACACCTTTCACAAGGTCAGGATGTTTCCACCAGAATCCGTCGTCGGCATTCGCTACAAGAACACCCTTACCTTTATTGCCCTGAACCCAGCAGTCATCAGCATTCATCAGCGTTATACCGGGTTCGATTGCCATAGGCGAAGCCGCGGCACCTAAAAACGGCGGTTTGGATATATTGAGGTCAATCATCTCTTCAACGGGGTATTGCGGATCGTAGCAAATCATCAGTACTTCGCTGAAGTCCGAAGCAATGTAGTTAATAATATTTCTGTCGGCTTTCAGCACTATCCTGTTTATGATCCACATAATTTCATAGCCGTCAATAATGTTTGCCGACTTTTTTGCGTTGAGATACTGAGTAAC
>JAPLFI010000597.1 GCA_026390755.1 Ignavibacteriota bacterium | reverse complement strand
TTCTCTGACTTTGCATTTGGTGATATTGATAATCCGCTTCCCGTTACACTTGCTTCGTTTACGTCTAATCTTAACGGGCGAAACGTGAAACTCTACTGGGTTACTTCAATGGAACAAAACAACGCGGGATTTGATATTGAAAGAAAAAGCGCTGTCGGAAGCTGGGCAAAGATCGGATTTGTTCAGGGTAAAGGTACTGTCAGCACTCCTTCGAACTATTTATTCGAAGACAGAAATCTGAATGCCGGTAAGTACAATTATCGCCTGAAACAGATAGACGCTAACGGAAACTTTGCATACCACAATCTCATCACGGTTTTGGAAGTTGGTCAGCCGACGAAGTTTGACCTGTCGCAAAACTATCCGAATCCTTTTAACCCTACTACAAAGATTGACTTCCAGTTGCCGACTGACGGGAAAGTCTCAATCCGTGTTTACGACATGTCGGGAAGGGAAGTGAAAACTCTGCTTAATAATGAACAACGCTCTGCGGGATATTACACACTGGATTTCAACGGCAGTAGTATCGCAAGCGGTACTTACTTCTATCGCTTTATTGCCGAATCAAACAGCAAGCAGATCGTGATGACAAAAAAAATGGTCCTCGTCAAATGAGTGCCAAGATAAGCTTAAACTCGGGTCCGTACAAGCAAATAACGGATTGAATTTTAATTAGGTGAAGCGGGGAGTTGCGACCCCGCTAAGTCCTAATCTCGGTAAAACTCTGTAGCCGTGTAGCGGGAAATCAGTTAGTATCTGGATACGGATATTAATTATTAATCGTTTAGTAAAATAGTATACCATAACTCGCATAATTAAAAGCATCTTAGATAACTTAGATGAATTTAATGAACTTATTAAAATTCTGTCATGTACTTATGGTTAACTCGTGTTATAATAAATAGGCTTGACATAAAAAATAATTATTATTAATTTTGTTACTACAATGAAGGGTAACAGTTAAATGCAAACAAACAATAGGTTATCATACAGCTGAAATTTCGAAAGATATAGCAAATAAAATACGTTATTAGCGAAGAGTTAGCTAGTGTTATTATTTCGTAATTATTTTTAATAATTAAAATAAAAAGAATGGCAAGCAATGAAAAAATTTATTTCGCTATTTGCTCTATTGTTTGTGCTAACAGCTTTCATCTCTGCACAAACGCCGCAGTTTTACAATTATAATACTACCAATGGTGGAAATACATTCCCGTTTGGCACCCCAACAGGTAGAATGGTTCAATTCCTTATACTTCCCGGTGAGATAAATCAACCGGGTCCCGCTACATCCGGTAATATTACAAAAATCTATTGTATGATAGCGGCGAGTTTTGGTCCTTTGACATATACCAATCTTAGTATATTATTCGGACAGTCAACAATTACAACTTTAGCGACAGGTGTTTTTTATACGGGGGATAGAGATACTGTATATAAAAGGGCTTCGGTTTCAATATCGGGTACTTTGTTAAACTGGCTTGGATTTACATTAGACCATCCATTTGCGTATGATAGTACTAAAAGTCTGATAATTCAGATAGAACAACAAAGCGCTTCCGGATCTGCCTTATACTCTCTTGGTAATACATATCTTACCGGGAAAAGAAGAACTTACAGCACTCCCTATCCATTTGGCGTTCAAGGTCAAGATGCTTATGTTATAAATTTTGGAGTAGATATAACACAAATAACAGGAGTTGATCCTTCAATCAATTCACAAGTACCTGATGAATACAAGCTTGAACAGAACTATCCGAACCCGTTTAATCCGGTAACAAAAATTAATTTTGATCTACAAAAATCCGGATTTGTAACATTGAAGATATATGATATATTAGGTAAAGAAATTGCAACACTTGTGAATGGAATGAAAAATGCGGGAAGTTATTTTGTTGACTTTGACGGCTCTTCATTATCGAGCGGTATGTATTTCTACAGATTAGAAACTAACGAATTTGTTGCTACAAAAGAAATGGTTTTGCGGAAATAAGGACATTTGTTCTATTTCCTTTGTCTCAGTATTTTTAACAAAAATGACAGGACAAATGTCCTATGGTAATTGATTTTATTGGCTGGCTCTTCAGGATGTGTCCCATAAGTGTCAGTCTTTAATAACTATTTTAATAGTTTGAATGCATGAGTCCAGCGGTTTTCCCTGAATCCGGGAATACACCAGAGCATGCATAACGGCTCTATCGCGCGCCCTGCTTCAGCCGCACCCATATCTTCCGTTTCCCAGCCAAAGGCATCCAGAATTTCCTTTGTTTGTTTTTTTGCATCATCATTATTACCTGCAATAAACATCGTTGGTTTAATTCCGCCAAAATCCGGGTTAACCATAAATCCCGCGCCGACAGAACTGAAAGCCTTGACAAAGTTGGCTTCCGGAAATTTGGCCTGAAGATGCTCCAGAAGAGAACTGTTCTGATCCGTAAAAAAATTCAGAACGCCGTTAATGGGGGGTTTATCGGAAATAGGATTCGTAGTGTCTAATATTGTTTTGCCTGACAGATTATCCGCACCTGCCAATGAAAGGGCAGATTCCGCTGATTTACCTTGTACTGCGAGAACTATAATATCACCGTATTTCGCAGTCTCTTCAAAAGACGCGACTAATGCGCTTTTAGAATTGTTTGATCTCCATTCTGCAAGTTTCTCCGGGCTTCTTGTGCCGAGGGTCACTTCATGTCCGTGCTTTATGAATCCAGAACCCAGCGTTTGAGCCACAATACCGGAACCTATAATTCCAATTTTCATTTTATTATTCCTTTCAATATATTTATTTTGCTTTATCTTTAAGGTTTGCTCTTTCCTTATATGAGCATTACTATGTCTAATGTTTTTCTTTTTTACTTCAGCACTTGATTTTTCTTTGGTTACTTTCTTTTGATCAAGCAAAAGAAAGTAACGCTACTTCACAAGTTTCTTATACCTGATCCTCTTCGGTCCCGTATCCCCAAGCCTCTTCTTCTTGTTCTCTTCGTAATCCGAATATCCGCCTTCAAAGAAATATACCTGCGATTCACCCTCAAAAGCTAATATATGCGTGGCAATCCTGTCAAGGAACCACCTGTCATGCGATATAACCACTGCGCATCCTGCAAAACTCTCCAATCCCTCTTCCAGCGCCCTGAGTGTGTTTACGTCAATATCATTCGTTGGCTCGTCAAGTAACAGCACGTTTGCCTGAGATTTAAGTGTCAGCGCTAAATGCAGTCTGTTCCGCTCTCCTCCCGATAAGTTCTTAACAAGTTTTTCCTGGTCTCCGCCGGTGAAATTAAATCTCGCCACGTAAGCCCGTGAGTTGAATTGTTTTCCGCCCAGTTCAATGAACTCCTGTCCTTCGGATATTGCTTTCCATACCGAGTTCTCAGGGTCTATGTTCGCGTGACTCTGGTCAACATATCCTATGTTTACCGTTTCGCCGGTTTCAAACGTACCGGAGTTTGGTTTCTCCGTTCCTAATATCATTCTGAATAAAGTCGTTTTTCCAGCACCGTTCGGACCAATCACGCCCACGATTCCCGCCGGCGGTAAACTGAAATTCAGGTCGTCAAATAATATATTCTCTCCGAAAGATTTAGCAACCTTCACGGCTTCGATAACTTTATTCCCAAGCCTCGGACCGTTTGGTATGAATATCTCAAGTTTCTCTTCTTTCTGCTTCGTGTCTTCGTTCATTAACCTGTCGTATGATTGTAAGCGTGCTTTGCCTTTCGCCTGTCTGGCTTTCGGCGACATTCTCACCCATTCAAGTTCGCGCTCAAGAGTTTTCCGTCTCTTACTTTCTGTCTTCTCTTCAAGTGCAAGTCTGTTTGTCTTCTGGTCAAGCCATGATGAATAGTTGCCTTCCCACGGAATTCCTTCGCCCCTGTCAAGTTCAAGAATCCATCCCGCAACGTTATCGAGAAAATATCTGTCGTGAGTAACGGCTATTACCGTTCCTTTATATTGCTGAAGGTGAAGTTCCAGCCATTCCACTGATTCGGCGTCAAGGTGGTTCGTCGGCTCGTCAAGCAAAAGTATATCCGGCTCCGAAAGCAGTAATCTGCAAAGCGCCGTTCTGCGCCGCTCGCCGCCGCTCAGGTTTTTTATCGGCATATCGCCTTCGGGACATCTCAGCGCATCCATTGCCCGCTCTAATTTCGCATCGAGTTCCCATCCGTTTTTATGCTCAATAAGTTCCGTAAGCTCTCCCTGTCTTTCGATAAGCGCCGTCATCTCATCGTCCGTCATCGGCTCGGCAAATTTATTGTTCACCTCTTCGTATTCCTTCAGTATGTCCGCAATCTCCCGCACGCCTTCCATCACTGTTTCTTTTACAGTCTTGTCGTCGTCAAGCTCAGGCTCCTGCGGCAGGTAACCTATCGAAAATTCTTTTGTGAAATGAACTTCTCCGTCGAAATTACCTTCGGCTCCTGCTATGATTTTCAACAGCGTAGATTTACCAGAACCGTTCAGCCCGATTATACCTATCTTCGCTCCGTAAAAAAAAGACAGATATATGTTTTTAAGTACCTGTCTGCGCGGCGGGAAAGTCTTGCCGACTCCCACCATCGAAAATATAATTTTATTGTCAGCCACTAATCCAGATCATCCAATAGATTTGTAAGGAAATTCTTTAATTCCCGTAAATCCCTTTTAAGTTTTTTACTGTCAGTTGTTTCGGAATCAAATTCTGATTCCTGATTATGCTCATCGCCTGTGAA
>JAPLFI010000596.1:485-2388 GCA_026390755.1 Ignavibacteriota bacterium | reverse complement strand
TGAATGAGTTGATTTTCAGCCTTTCGTCTTTCAGCACACCGGTATTCAAGCCGTAGAGATATGTTTTCAGAAATTCATATATGAACATAGGAACATATTCCATTCTGTATGGATATACTGTAGAGCTGTTCCCGTGATTAACTGTATTCAAAAGGCTCATCTCATCCATGTACTCAAAGTCACTATGTTCAAGCCTTTTTTCGTCTTCGCTTTTTTGATTTTGTTCTTTTAATGTTATTTGATCCATAATTCTGCTTCCTCTCCTTCTTCTTTTATGTGAATTGTTAATGTTTATCATTTTAAATTTGTTTAATCGGGTCTATTTAGTCAGTAAGTATATAAGTGACAGCGGTAGTTATTGCACTTCCCGGATTCAGTTTTCTTGTTGCTTTATGGGGGAAATGCTTACCGGCATTCGCATTATAGAAATTCCTGAATTTGATTATGTTCTCAACGGTATCATTTAATTTTGCAAAGCCGTCCTCGAAATGTCCTTTATAGTAGCCTGTACCGAAATTGAATCCTTTGCATCCCAGATGCTCGAGTTCGCAAATATCGCTGTAACTCCCTATGCCTGTAATAAAACCATATTTATCTAATTCCTTAACCAATCCGGGTGTCTCATACTGATACATTACGACCTCCGTTCCTTTTCTGTCAAAACTGAACATCCATTTATACTTCTTCTCCGGATTGAAACTCCTTGCAGTCGATTTACCGCGCTCTTCGTCAACCGTCAGCAAAATATCATAGTTCAGTTCCGACTGCAGATGCTCCAATAAAATATAAGCACCGAGCCTGTCATCCATAAATGAACTGTAAATCATTCCTTCTTTCTTATTATAGCTGAAAGACGCCTCTTTTTGCACGGTATCCAAATGCGCGACGGCAAGAACATCCGCATGATTATCGGCAAAGAAGAACTGACGGTTATCCTCAGTAATATGCTGAAACCCGTAAGCCTTGAAATCGTCAATTTCCATGATTATGATATTAACGAGCATATCAATATTACCTTCAATTCTTTTAATTTCCTTTTTAATTAATTCTTTCATTTCTTTTCCTTTTTTCTTCAAATATATATACATCTCCCCCGCAAATACTACAACGCCGTTAGAATAAATTTGAATTTTTAAGTTGTATGTTTTTGTCATTATTAATCAATCTGAGGGGTTTCATGCAAAAATATTATACAGTGCTTTTCACTACATTTATATGTAATTTGCCGTTAAGAGCGTTTCGAAACACTAAATCTAATTTATTGGATTTATGACCCACAATATTTATTTACCGGATACACTTCAGTTTTACGACTATGACTGCGGAACAACCTGCGCTCAGGCAGTCCTTGCATATTACGGCGAAGACATAAGCGAAATCAAACTCCTCAAAAAAATCAAACCGAGTAAAAAATACGGCACAAAATCCGCACAAATTGAAAAATATTTCAAAAACCGAGGATTTACTGTTCACGCCGGCTCAATGTCTATCCCTGAGTTAAAGAAATTCATAAACAGGAAAATACCTGTAATATTATTTTTACAAGCATGGGGACCGGAAGGGACAAATTACAAGAATACACAGGCGTATGGCCACTACGCAATTGTATGCGGGTATAATACAAAAGGGATAATACTGGAAGACCCTGCTATTTTCGGCAAAGGCTTCCTTTCATACAAAGAGCTCGAAAAACGCTGGCATGGGGAGGATAATGGTTTTCTTTCACAATACGGAATAGCGGTGTGGGGGAAGGGACGCTTTAATTATAAAAAACTTATAAAGATCACTTAATGGAAGAGATATTCAAGAAAATTGAAAATAATTTCCCGAAACTGATAAAATTTGCTGAAGAGTGCGAGAGCGAAATATTGGCAAAAGGGAGAGTATTAACCGCGACCGAACT
>JAPLFI010000596.1:0-478 GCA_026390755.1 Ignavibacteriota bacterium | reverse complement strand
AATTGCAAATTTATTAGAAATCGAATCTGCAAAGAAAATACGCATTCTTAAAGTTGATAATATTCCGAGACCAAAGGATCCTGTTTTAGACGAATTATGCGACGCACTTGGGTTTATAAGAAACGAGGGCGATAATATCACAAAGGGCATTACTTTCGGATACGGCATTTATACAAGAAATTGCAATTTATTGCCTGAATTGAATATAATGCATGAGCTTGTCCACGTATCGCAATATGAAAAACTTAAGCGTATTAATGGGTTTTTAAAACAATATTTTCAAGAAATAAAAGAATATTATAATATCTATAAAAATTTAGATGAGGCAAAGAAGAAGATACCGCTTGAAAAAGAAGCGTATAAATTTGTGATGAATTATAAGACACATAAAAATGGTGGACTCTCTTCTTTATTAAATAAGGATAACATTTTATGCTGATTCAGAATTGCAATGAATAGAGAGAAACAATCTAATTTA
>JAPLFI010000256.1 GCA_026390755.1 Ignavibacteriota bacterium | reverse complement strand
TCCCTTGTAATATACCGGCAGAGGTTTCTTTTTTAAAAGCGCCTTTGATTCGTTTATTATATTATTCTCCATTATACCGCCGCCGACCGTTCCGGCGATTTTACCGTCTGAAGCTACTGCCATTTTAAATCCCTGCCTTCCCGGCGAAGAGCCGCTCGCTTCTATAACAATTGTCAGCAGTAGACGCCGCTTCGACTTCAGTTTATCTTCAAGAAATTGCCAGAATGATTCGCTGTTCACTTCAATGCCTCCGCCTTTTTATAAAGATTTAATAATGCTCTTTCAGGAGCTATCGGCGCCGTATAATCAAAATCTGCTTCCGGACGATATGCCTGCATAGCGTTGCGTATCGCAAAATATGCGCCGATACCGTACATAAGCGGCGGCTCTCCGATTGCCTTTGAATTGAATATACTCTGCGGGTTAACTGAATCGCTCAGGAATTCTATGTCAATTTCATCAGGCGTGAAATTTATATCCGGTACTTTGTATGCCGAAAGGGAGTTCGTTATCAGCCTGCCTTCTGAATTGTACACAATTTCTTCCATTGTCATCCAGCCGAGCCCCTGCATCAGCGCTCCTTCTGCCTGACTTTTATCAATTACGTTATTGAAACTCGAACCGAAATCGTGTATCATTTTCACGGATTCGATTTTATAAGTCCCCCGCAGGCAGTCAACAAGCGCTTCTATTATCGCCGTCCCGTAAACGTGATATGCAAAAGGGTTGCCCTTGCCCGTAACACGGTCGAAAAATACTCCCGGCGCGGCGTAATATTCATGCGAAGTCATGTCAATGCGGCTCCAGTAAGCACGTGTGATAAGTTCACTCCATGTAAGTTCGGTCGGCTTTCCTGCACTGTATATTCTTTCGTCTTTCAGTTCGAGCGAACTGACTTCAGCGCTCAATTGCTGTGATGCGAAAATCATTAACCGTGAATACAGATTCCTGCATGCCTGTTCAACAGCTTTTCCGTTCAGGTCTGCGCCGGTTGATGCCGCAGTTGCCGATGTGTTGGCAACCCTTGTCGTATTTGTAGTTTCGCTTTTAACAAGATCAGCATTTATTGAAAATATTTCCGCCGCTACCTGTCTCAGCTTCATATTAACTCCCTGTCCCATCTCGACTGCTCCCGTGCTTATGCTTACAGAGCCGTCCGTGTATATATGAACAAGTGCACCTGCCTGATTGAGAGCAGTCTGCGTGAATGATATTCCGAAACAAATCGGCATTACAGCGTAACCTTTTTTATAAAGTTTGTTTGTGTTGTTGTAACTGCTGACCTCTTCGGCAATATGCTGAAGATTATATTTTTCAACTGCGCGGCTCCAGCATTTACCCGCGTTGCAGTTCTCCGTTTTCTGTCCGTACGGGAAAGCATCTCCTTCTTTAAGTAAATTCAGACTCTGTATAACGTGCGGTTCTAATCCCAGCCTTTTTGCGGCTTTATGTATTGCAGATTCAAGCACAAACATTCCCTGCGGTCCTCCGAATCCGCGGAATGCCGTATTCGGCGGCAGATTCGTTTTACAGCAGTATCCCGTCGCTTTTACGTTTGGAATAAAATATGTATTAGTGCAGTGAGAAAGAGAGCGCTCGAGTATGGCTGTCGAAAGGTCAGCCGCCGCACCTGAGTTCTGGTAAAAACTTACTTCGTAAGCAATCAGTTTTCCTTCCTTCGAAAATCCGAGTTTATAATCAGATGAATACGGGTGACGCTTACCCGTCATATACATATCATCGTGACGGTTAAGGACAAGTTTTACGGGTTTGCGCAGATGGTAACATGCAAGCCCCGCCAGCACAGCCCATGGAGTCGCCTGATCTTCCTTACCTCCGAAACCTCCGCCGAGGCGCAGGACTTCCGATTCGATTTTATTATATGATATTCCGAGTACGTCTGCCGTTATGCGCTGTATCGCTGTCGGGTTCTGAGTGGATGAGATTATTTTAAGGTTTCCGCCTTCAGCCGGCAGAGCCAGCGCCGCCTGCGTCTCAAGATACAAATGCTCCTGCCCGCCCGATTCAGCAGTGCCTTCAATCACAACGTCACATTTTGTAAACGCCTCTTCTGTATCCCCGCAGGCAAATATCTGCGGCGATGTTATAAAACTTCCTTTAGCAAATGCATCTCTGGCTTCGGTTATCGCTTCAAGTTTCTCAATGTTTATCTTAATTTTGTTTCTCGCCTCACGCGCACATTCCGCAGATTCCGCAATTACAAGCGCTACGGGCTGTCCGGTAAATTCAACTTTATCAACTGCAAGCAGTTCTTCGTCTTTTATTATACCGCCAATCTGATTAACTCCCGGTATATCCTTATAAGTGAAAATTGCTTTTACACCTTTATGCGCAAGCGCCCCGGTAATATCAAGCCCGCGTATAATTCCATGAGATTCGGGCGAGGCAAATACAACAGCGTAAAGTGTGCCCTCCGGTACGCT
Source organism: Ignavibacteriota bacterium (assembly GCA_026390755.1). Classification (GTDB taxonomy): domain Bacteria; phylum Bacteroidota; class Ignavibacteria; order Tepidaquicellales; family Tepidaquicellaceae; genus JAPLFI01. The sequence goes on along the minus strand of JAPLFI010000256.1, from coordinate 1,901 downwards.
GAAATCATCGAGGAATAACGACTCTCCGCGTACGTGGCGGATTGAATCCTGATTTTTCAATTCTTTGTTTTTCATGCTAAGAAAAGTTCTGTCTCCTCTTAAATATATTTGAGTAAATAATTTGTACTAATCAATGGCTAAAGTTCTTATCTCTTATTCTAAAAAATTTCTGTGTTCTCTGTGTCTCTGTGGTAAAAGTTCTTATCTTTAAACGTGTTAATCTTTTCAGGGAAGAATTTGAGAAAATGCGCGAATAAAAGCTGGCGCAACAGTAATCTTTTGTATTCAGCCGAGCCGCGTATATCGCTTATTGGCGATATCTCGCCGTCCGCAATCCGCGCCGCTTCTTTTATTGTATTATAAGATACCGCTTTGCCGGTGAGATATTCGCATGTGCTCTTCAGGTACATAGGTACCGGTCCGGTTCCGCCCGATGATAAATGTATAGTGCTGATTATATCGTTGTCCGTCAGCAGATACATCGCGCTGTTTACGCTTGCAATATCAAGATATGTTCTCCGGCATACTTTTTCAAAACTTATTTTTGCTCTTTTATGCGGTAAACGGAAGAACAGAGATTTCATTATTTCACCCGGATTGCGGTCGAGAGTCTTGTATCCTTTGAAATATTCTTTCAGTAATAATTCCCGCCACTTATTTCCTGTCCCAAGTATAATCTTCGCATTCATCGCAAGAAAAAAGATTGTCATATCGCCGATTGGCGAGGCGTTATTAATGTTTCCGCCTATCGTGGCGCGGTTGCGAATCTGTTGTGAACCGAAAAGCCGAGCTATTTCCCTGAACTGCGGGAGAATCTGATTGAACAATGATGAATTTTCTAGGTCGGCTACTGTCGTATTCGCGCTTATCTTACAAGCGCTTCCGTCAATTGTAATCACCGGCTCGGCTAAAACCGAGGATAATAAATTTACATCACGGTGAATCAGTTCATCGCCTTTCTGCACAAAAATATCCGTACCGCCCGATATCCAAAAAAGTTCTTCCTTCGGCTGAAAAAAGTTATTCGGGCGCTCTGCGACCAACATATCGCCTGACTCTGCTAAAGCAATGCCCGGTTTGATAATGTCGTTTTCCCGTTGCAAACAGCTCTTCTTTTCCTCTGCGCATATCTCCTCATTTTCTATGATAAGTTTCGATAGCTTATCAGGTACGGCAGTGAAGTATGAGGGAAGTAAATTAAGATTTATGAGCGATTCGGCGCGGTGAAAAGTTGTTTTATCCCAGTTCCTGTTAATATAATCTATCACTATTTCAGCCGAGCGGCGTATGCCGGTATGTCCCGTGCATCGGCAGAGGTTACCCGTCATTGAATCAATTGCATCTGCGTAAATAAATTTATCCGCCGATAAAAGATAAGCGGCAAACGATACAACGAATCCGGGTGTACAGAATCCGCATTGCGTTCCGCCTTCATTTAATAAAGCCTGCTGGAACGGTGTTAAACCGTCAATATTAATTCCCTCTATTGTTACTACATGTTTTCCGTCAGCGTCTCCGATCGGGAAAAGGCATGAGTTTACAGCTTTATATCTTATGTAAGACCCGTTCGACTCGCCTAAGATTACACTGCATGCTCCGCAGTCGCCTTCACGGCATCCTTCTTTAGTACCCGTAAGATGTTTTTGCTTCCTGATGAAATCGAGGAGCGTCAGCGCAGGATGAGCCTGCGTTTCAACAATTTCATCGTTCAGAATGAAGCGTATTATTTTTCTCACTTAAATAAATTTGAGTTAATAATTAGTTAAAGCTTTTTGCGTCTTTCAGTATATTCTTTTCATCGTTCGAATATACTGCATACTGGAATCCTTTGTTAATCGCATACGCGCCGTATTCCCCCTTTTTATTAATTGCCAGAAATCCGACCTGTATATCCGATACCT
>JAPLFI010000423.1 GCA_026390755.1 Ignavibacteriota bacterium | reverse complement strand
GGATACTCGAAGATAATATACCGATGGTAAGGACGGCGGTGAATCTCGGCGCTGATAAATATAAGACATACAGAATTTACGATAAAAAAATCGTATAGCATTATAATATTAGTAACTACTAAGCATAAAAATAAATAGCCACAGATTCACAGATTTAGCTAATAAAATATTCAAAAATAATATTCATTACAAAAAGAAAGTTGTCGAATTGGGAGAACTATTTTGGGGGTATGAATGGAAATTCATCATATTTTAGGCGAAAATCACTGATAACAAAAAATAATAATTTAATAATCTGTGAATCTGTGGCAACTTTTATAATATTTGCGCTGAGTAGTTACAAATATTACTGTTCAGCATCCGGTTCTTATTGCTGTATTAAACGTGTGATTGAAAAATTGTATTGTTTTGATAAATATTATTAATTAAATTTGTACTGTTGAAATAAATTAAATTAATGCGTTTCATTTATACACTTCAGAAAAATGGTTTTCTACTTAATACAAATTTAATCTTTTTAATAAATTAATCTTCGAAAGGAAACTTTCTATGTCATTAGCTCAGGAAATTCTTGCAAGCGTAAAAGCAAAAGACGCGGGACAACCGGAATTTATTCAGGCGGTAACCGAAGTCGTTGAATCGTTAGAACTCGTGCTTCAAAAAAAGCCCGAATATATTAAACACAAAATTGTCGAAAGAATCATCGAACCTGAAAGAGTAATTTTATTCAGAGTTCCCTGGATGGATGATCAGGGTAACGTGCACGTTAACCGCGGCTTCAGGATTGAAATGAACAGCGCCATCGGTCCTTATAAAGGCGGTCTGAGGTTCCATCCTTCGGTAAATCTCGGTATTTTGAAATTTTTAGCGTTTGAACAGGTATTAAAAAACAGTCTCACAACTCTGCCTATGGGCGGCGGTAAGGGCGGTTGCGACTTCGATCCTAAAGGTAAAAGCGATAACGAAGTCATGAGATTCTGCCAAAGCTTTATGAGCGAACTTTTCAGACATATCGGCGCGAACACAGACGTCCCCGCAGGCGATATAGGCGTAGGCGGAAGAGAAATCGGATTCTTATTCGGTCAGTATAAGAAACTCCGCAATGAATTCGTCGGCGTTCTTACAGGCAAAGGTCTGAACTGGGGCGGCTCGCTTATTCGTCCGGAAGCAACCGGTTACGGCGCGGTTTACTTCGGCGCGGAAATGCTTGCTACAAGGAATGAAGATTACAAGGGTAAAACCTGTCTCGTATCCGGCAGTGGTAACGTTGCTCAATACGCCATCGAAAAAATTCTCGATTTAGGCGGGAAACCTGTTACATGCTCAGACTCAGCAGGATACATATACGACGAAGAAGGTTTCACAAGAGAAAAACTTGCTTTCCTGATGCAACTTAAGAACGTAAAACGCGGAAGAATAAAAGAATACGCCGACAAGTATAAATCAGCGGTTTACACTCCGGTTGACGCGAAACTTGATTACAATCCCCTCTGGAATCACAAAGCGCAATGCGCATTCCCGTCAGCTACACAAAATGAAATTAATGCAGAAGACGCGGCTAACCTCCTTAAGAACGGTGTTTATGTCGTCTCCGAAGGCGCAAATATGCCTACGACTATAGACGGTGTCAATCAATTCATAGACAAAGGGATTCTCTACGGTCCGGGTAAAGCGGCAAATGCGGGCGGAGTTGCAACCTCAGGCCTCGAAATGTCACAAAACAGCTTAAGACTCAGCTGGTCGAGAGAAGAAGTTGACCAGAGACTTCAGGGCATTATGAAGAGCATTCACAAAGCGGCTTATGAAACAGCAATAGCATTCGGTACACCGGGTAACTACGTAAACGGTGCGAACATAGCCGGATTCCTTAAGGTCGCCGATTCAATGATAGACCAGGGCTTAGTATAAAAAACTAACTTCAATAATTATTTACAAAAAGCCGGAACAGCAATGCTCCGGCTTTTTTATTATAGCTGAGCCGCATAACCGTAAGATGATTAACACAGCTTTGACCCGGGAATGGGTAAACCGGGGTTCCGGCCTGATGAAATTTATCTCTTGACATTGAAATCAGATTTCGATAACTTATAAAAAAAAAAAATGACATAACAGTTATTTCAACACATAACTTGTTCTTTAACATAGAGCATACGATACTAATAGATT
>JAPLFI010000304.1 GCA_026390755.1 Ignavibacteriota bacterium | reverse complement strand
TGTTGCTTGGTTTTTTGGCAATCAGCGGCATGCCTTTTTTTAACGGATTCATCAGTGAATTTGCAATCTATCTTGGATTATTAAAAGGTTTTGCAATTAACAATTTGATTCTGAATATTGCTTTTTTAATCGGTTTCTCGGGTTTATCATTCATCGGAGTGATGGCAGTTCTATGCTTTACCAAAGTTTACGGAATATGTTTTTCAGGATTACCGCGCTCTGAATACAGAAAAGATATTCCGAAAGAATCAGCCGGTTTTTTACTGCCATTGTTTATATTATCCGTTTTAATTCTGATTATAGGACTTTTGCCGGTGTTAGTTTTGCCGGTATTATATCAGACTATTAAACAATTTTCCGGTACGGACATTGCAATTGAATTTGCAAATATTGTACAAATATACAAATGGATTTGTATCTCGATGGCGGTGTTGACCGGATTTTTTGCCTTTTTCTATACATTGAGATTTTTTCTTTTACGCAATAAAATAGTTACAGAGTTTAAAACCTGGGATTGCGGTTATCAGGGGCAAAACAGCCGCTTTCAATATACAGGAAGTTCCTTTGTTCATCCGTTTTTACAATTAGTTGCCGAATTAGTACCTCAAAGAATTAAATTAGAGAAGGAACCTGTGCTCTTTCCGAAAGATGCTTCCTTTACAAGTGATACTCAGGATTTATCGGAAAGCATAATGATCAGCCCGGCAATTAATTATCTGGACAAATTTCTTAGTATGTTCGCATGGATACAGAGCGGCCGGATGCAGCAATATATTTTATACAGTCTCATCTTTTTGATTTTACTTTTAATCTGGATTTTCTGTGTGTAAATGATAAAGTATATAATAATATTATTTTTGTTTGTTTCGCCGTTATTCTTTATCGGTCTTATTAATAAAGTGAAAGCTGTTTGGGCGGGAAGGAAAGGTGCGTCTGTTTTCCAGCCATATTATGATTTTTTCAAGCTTTTGCGTAAAGGCGAAGTAATCAGTAAAACCACATCTTTTGTATTTAAGATATCCCCTGCCGTAAATATTTCCGCTATGTTTTTTGCTCTGATGCTGATTCCAATTCCTTTAGCAGGCTCTGTAATAAGTTTCCCGGGTGATTTTGTTTTATTTGCATACTTACTGGGAATTTCCAGATTTTTTATGGTCATAGCGGCATTAGATACTGGCAGTAGTTTTGAAGGAATGGGTGCCAGCAGGGAAATTACATTTTCAACAATTGTTGAGCCTGCATTTTTTGTAATTATCGGTTCGCTTGCGTTATTAACAAATCAAAATTCTTTTCTTTCGATTTTTGAAGCACTGGCTGTAAGTTCGGGTTATACGATACTGGTAAAAATTTTATTTGTAGTTTCTTTATTTATCATGATTTTGGTGGAAAGCTGCCGTGTGCCTGTTGATGATCCCGGCACTCACCTTGAGCTTACGATGATTCACGAAGTAATGGTATTGGATTATTCGGGTCCGGATTTAGCTTATATAATGTATTCATCAGCATTAAAGATGGTAATAATTTCCAGCCTTGCCGTAAATTTACTTATACCCGCTTCTTTAACTGCGGTCCCTGCATTGTTCGTTTTTGTTCTTATTCTGGTTTTAATCAGTATTTCCATCGGTATTATTGAATCGCTGATTGCAAGGTCAAGGATTTCCCATGTTCCTCAATTTATTTTTCTGATGACTGCCCTGTCTTTAATAGCGTTTGCAGTCATAACTTTTTTCTTACACGGAAACCATTAATGACGGATATATTAATAATATTACTCGGAACAACCATGCTTTATGTCTTTGCCGTCAGCAGGATTGAAGCTTATGTAAAAACCTTAGCTTTTCAGGGAGTATTACTGTTTCTTCTGGTTATAATAGATATCAAACAGATTTACTGGTTCAACATTGCATTCCTTGGTATTGAAACACTGGCAATTAAAGCAATAATTATACCTTACTTTTTACTTAAAGTTATACGTAAAAATGAAATTGTCAGAGAAGTCGAACCGTTCATCACACAGTTCTATTCGCTTCTTATAGGTGTGTTAATATTTATATTCGGGTTTATTGCTGCCTTCTGGGCTTCTAAAACAAACACGGGTATAAAACCTCTTTATTTCGGAACGTCTCTCGTCTTGATTATCGCAAGTTTGTTTTTAATTGTTAACCGTAAAAAGATTATCACCCATATACTGTGTTACCTGATGCTTGAAAACGGAATATTTCTTCTTTCATTATCTGTTGCAAATGAAATGCCCATGCTGGTAAATATCGGTGTTTTGCTTGATTTTTTTGTCGGGGTTTATCTGTTCGCAATCTTCTTTAATAAAATACACGAGATGTATGACGGAGGTCACATAGACGTATTAACGGAATTAAAGGATTAATGATGATCAGTCTGGTATTATTACTGCCCATATTACTGGGTTTATTAAGTTACATTACGAAGAACAAAGTTGTTAACCGGATAGCTTTGCTTGGTACGCCCCTTGTAAATATTTTAGTTGCATCCGCATACTGGTTTAATTATCAGTGGGATTGGGCACCCGGATGGCTTTCGGAATATTTCAGAGTTGATTCTATCGGACTTTATTTTTTCTCAGTAATGACGATAGTATTCAGCAGTGTTGCAATTTACAGCCTGTCCTATTTCAAACAACATAATTTTTCTTTAAAACAGGAATCTGTATATATATTCGAAATATTGCTTTTTGTTATGGCAATGACGGGAGTAATCATGGCAACACATCTCGCATTACTCTGGGTATTTGTTGAAGCAACAACTTTAACAAGCGCATTGCTTATATACTTCGAGAAGAAAAAGTCTTCCCTTGAAGCCGCATGGAAATATGTTTACATCTGTTCAATCGGTATTACGCTGGCTTTTGTAGGAATCATACTGCTCTCTATTGCAAGCAGGTCTATAGATTCCTTGTTTTTCACTGATTTATACAAACGCGCATCTGAAATAAATCCTTTCTGGCTGAAGATAGCATTTGCGTTCATTTTTGTGGGCTTAGGAACAAAAATCGGAATAGCCCCATTCCACGCATGGTTACCGGATGCGCATTCCGAAGCACCTTCACCTGTATCCGCTTTACTTTCCGGGACACTGCTTAATACGGCTTTTCTGGGAATATTCCGTGTGCAGGAAATCTTTGTATTTGCCGATTTGGAGAGCTTTTCGAATTTTCTTTTTCTTGGAACGGGTTTCCTTTCGCTGATGGTTTGTTCGGTTTTTATACTGCGCCTGAAGAATTACAAACGGATGTTAGCCTATTCTTCAATTGAGAATATGGGATTATTGTTTATTGCCTTATCGCTCGGCAAAACCGGAATTTTTATTGTTTTACTGCAGGTACTGGCTCACTCTCTTTCTAAAACCTCATTATTCTTAACCTCAGGGAATATACTTTATTTATATAAAAGCAAAAAGATTGATGATGTAAGCTGTCTGCTGAAAAAAGACCCGCGTACCGGATGGCTCTGGATTATTTCAATGTTAGCTATAATCGGAATGCCGCCTTTTCCCGTATTTTTAAGTAAATTCCTTATTGTAAAAGCTCTCTGGACACAAGGATTAACCTGGCTTACAATTCCTTTCTTTTTATTCCTTGTGATAATAACTTACGGAATGAGCAGGGCGGTTTTCAACATGGCTTTTGGGGATAAAGAAAATCTGACTCATAATAAGCTGACATACACGGCTTATTTACCGCAAATTGTTCTGCTCATTATCCTATTGGTGATCGGAATAAATCTTCCCCGAGAGATGCTGAATTTTATTAATAGTATAGCCGGTTTAATAAATTAAAATGGAGTTGATAATTGAGCTGGGTTGAAACAAAAAATCTGAATGTAATTTCATTAAATGATATACAGGTTCTCCCTTTAAACGATTTCAGAGATGAGTTAATAAAAAAAATAAAAGGCGGAAAAAGATTAATTCAGTTCTTCGGCAATAAGGAAACGCCAGGTGTCTTCTTATATGCCGTCGCGGCTGATGATAACACATCCAAGCTATTTATAACTTCGTGTAAATTTACTGACGATAAAGCTTATCAATCGCTTACTCCTGAAATTCCGTCAGTGCATTTGTTTGAACGTGAATTTTACGAACAATTTGGAATTAAACCGGAGGGACATCCGTGGTTAAAACCGGTTCGAAAAGGAATTGAAGGAATTAACAATGATGAGCCGCATTATAATTTTTTCAGTATGACCGGCGAAGAAATACATGAGGTTGGTGTCGGACCGATTCACGCCGGAATAATTGAACCGGGACATTTCAGATTTTCCTGTCACGGAGAAAAAGTGTATCATCTGGAGATTAAACTTGGTTTTCAGCACCGCGGCATTGAAAATATGTTTCTGAATAAAAATCATAAAAACGTTTATTTATTGAATTTATCCGAATCAATAGCCGGCGATTCTGTAATAGGACATGCAGGAACATATATACGGGCAATGGAATCGCTGTGTAATATAGCTGTTTCAAGACGTGTAAAATCAATTCGAACGGTTATGCTTGAGCTTGAAAGAATTGCGATGCATTTAGCCGATTTATCGGGTCTTTCGGGTGATATTGCATATTTAACGGGAAGTTCGGTTTTTGGAGCCCTGAGGACTAAAATTATCAATGCGACTATGTCAATATGCGGAAACAGGTTCGGCAGGGGAATGATGAGATTAAGCGGAGTAAATTTTGATATTACGCCGGAAATAAAGTGTGATTTAACAGCGTTACTTAATAAATTAAACGATGATGTTGACCTTGCCGCCGAAGTGATGTTTTCATCTGTATCTGTTCTGGAGAGGTTTGAAAAGACCGGGATTTTAGAAAAAGAAACCGCTATGGAACTTGGACTGGTAGGATTGACAGCAAGGGCAAGCGGCTATGCCGTTGACATTCGTTCTGATCATCCGTTTGATGCATATCAATATTTTCCTGTATATAAACTTACTTTGGAATCCGGGGATGTATTTGCGAGGGCGTACATTCGATATATAGAAATTCAGCAATCAATAAAAATCATTATGGAGATACTGAATAATATTCCATCCGGCGAATTATCGTGTAATATTTCTTCACTTCAGCCAGATAGTATGGTTATATCATTAACCGAGGGATGGCGCGGAGAAATTTCACATATTGTACTTACCGATAGCGACGGAAAAATAAAACGTATAAAAATCAAAGACCCCTCTTTCAACAATTGGCTGGCTTTATCAATTTCAGTCCGCGGAGAAGGAATATCGGATTTTCCCTTATGTAATAAAAGTTATAATTTGTCTTACAGCGGTTTTGATTTATAAATTTTCACTAATATTACAATGTTAAATTTATTAAAACTCAGATGGAATCACGGTTATCAGGCAATTCCCGATATCAGAAAAGCAGAGCTCATGGTTACTCATCGCGGATTTCCGGTTATAAATGAAAGTGAATGTAAAGATAATTGCGGAGAATGCAAAGACGTATGTCCGACTGAAGCAATAGAGATAAACCCTCTTTCTATTGACCTTGGTAAATGCACATTCTGCGGTGAATGTGAACGGGTTTGTGCCGCGATTAAGTTTACTAATGAATGCAGGTCAGGAAGCACTTCAAGAAATAACTTAATTGTAACATCGAAGAACTTTTCCGGTTTGACATCCGATGTTTACAGAAACAGAGCAATTGAGACAAGAAAAGAAATACATAAAATGTTCGGCAGGTCTTTAAAATTACGTCAGGTTTCCGCCGGGGGATGCAACGGCTGTGAAATGGAATTATCTGCGTGTGGTAATGTAAATTTTGATATGGGAAGATTTGGCATTGATTTTGCGGCATCGCCCCGCCATTCCGACGGAATAGTTATTACAGGTCCTGTTTCCAGAAATATGGCGCCCGCATTAATGGACGCCTATAACAGTATCCCCAGCCCTAAAATAGTAATCGCAGCCGGAGCTTGTGCAATCAGCGGTGGAATTTTTAAAGAATCAGAATATCTGAACCGTGAATTTTTTGAGAAAATAAAAATTGATTTATTTATACCCGGTTGTCCGCCGCATCCCATAACTTTCATTAATTCGCTATTGGATTTTTTAGGAAGGTAAGAATTGTACTGCTTCAGCGAGGAGAAATTTTCAATGTCGAAAATAATTCCATATTGAATTTTAAAAAGATTTGTTATACCTTTGAGGAAACCTTTTTTCAACATTAAATTTTACTGCCATGAGACACTTCATTTACACAGTTTTAATTTTATCCGGTGTACTATTTTTCAATGCGGCATTTGCGCAGGTAACTTTTACCGATGTCGGACCCGCTTTAAGCGTTAATGACCCGGGAGCCGCGCAGGGAGTAACTTTCCTTGACGTAAATAACGACGGATGGCTCGATATATTCCTTATAAACAATAATACTGCTAACAAACTATGGATAAATTCAGGCGGCACGGCATTTACAGAATCTTCAGCGGGCTGGGGTATAGCTTCTATAATGCCCGGGAGAGGACTTTCTGCCGCGGACTTTGATAATGACGGAAATGTTGACGTGATGATCGGCAACTGGCAGTCGTCCATAATTCTTTATAAGAATACCGGCACCGGATTTATAAATTACACGACGAATGCGGGCGTCGGGTTTACGGGTTACGGAGGAACAATTAACTGGTTCGATTATAACCGTGACGGTAAAGTGGACGTTTTCTTCGGTAATAACGGAATGCCGCCAAAGTACAGTTTTTGTTTCAGGAATGATAATCTGACGTCATTCACGAATGTCGCATCGACCATCGGGCTCTTCGATAGTGCATCTGTACTTACAGCCGCAAGCTCGGACTACGACAACGACGGCGACCTTGACATGTTCGTGGGAACACAGTCATTCCCGGGTTCGCCTTACACAAGCATTCTGTATAAGAACAACGGCGACGGTACATTTACGAATGTGACGGCGGCCTCCGGCATTACGACAAATTATTTTACATGGGGCGCTGAATGGGGAGACTTTAATAACGACGGTTTTCCTGATTTGTACCTTGCGAGTACAACCGGCTTTAACCAGCTTTATAAGAACAACGGTAACGGAACTTTCACTGACGTTGCTACGGCGATGGGTGTGAACACGGGAGGGTCATGTTATTCATGCGCCTGGTTAGATTATGACAATGACGGAGACCTCGACCTGTACGTAGCCCGGGGTCAGAATACACCCGATAATATGTACCGGAATGACGGTACGGTATTCGTTGACGTAGCATCCACAATCGGATGTTATGACAATCAGCATTCAAGCTGTGTATCCGCGGGTGATTTCAATAATGACGGATACGTTGACCTATACGTTAATAACAACGGCAGTGCCAACCGTTTATTCAAGAACAATGCAAACAGTACAAACAAATGGATAATATTTAAACTGCAGGGCGTTACTTCGAACCGTTCGGCAATAGGCTCACGAGTGACAATTAAGACCGGAGCGAATACACAAATTCGTGAAGTGGAAGGCGGCTCGGGCGGTAAGGGACAGAACTCACTTCCGCTTGAATTCGGCATCGGAACGGCGTCGGTGATTGACAGCGTGATTATCAGATGGTCTAACGGGGCAATCCAGCGTTTCGCAAATATTGTACCCAACAGAATTGTAAACCTGATTGAAGGTCAGCCGCTATCGGCGGAAAATTTGGCAAATTCGATACCTTCAGAATACAGGCTTGAACAGAACTATCCTAATCCGTTTAACCCGACAACGAAGATTAGTTTCCAGTTATCAGTTACGAGTTTTTCGTCTTTAAAAATCTTTGATATTACAGGCAAAGAAGTTGCAACGCTTGTGAATGAAAAACTTAATGCAGGAACATATTCCGTTGAATGGAACGCAGGCGAGTATTCAAGCGGAGTTTACTTTTACCGACTGCAAGCCGGTGACTTCTTTGATACTAAACGGATGATTTTATTAAAATAATTTAAAGAGTGGAATCCGGAGACCACTTAATAAACGCGCGCGGAAGCGAAAAGCCAAACGAGTAAGAAAACAAACAATAAAATAAGGAAACTGGACATGAAATCAAAACCGAACAATCCGAAAGAGAAAACGCTTCTTTGCCGTGTGCAAAAGAAATTATTTGTCTTGCTGGCATTCATTTTACTCGGCACCATGATTTCCTGTAAAACCAGCACAACCGATACGGCAGCCGGCTGGTCGGCAGATAACCTTACCGACGGATACACAAAACTCTGGATGCAGACTGCATATTTCATACACGGAACAAGATTAGAGATTCCCGTATGGGCGGCAGATAATCTGTATATTTTCAATAAAGACGGAACAGGATGCCTGTGGTACGGTGAGATTGACAGGTATGGAGCCGATACACTTAAAAT
>JAPLFI010000557.1 GCA_026390755.1 Ignavibacteriota bacterium | reverse complement strand
GAACCCGATTCGGATTTAATAAAAGTAATTATTGGTCCGCGTAGAGCAGGTAAATCTTTTTTTACAATTCATAGCTTGAAGAACAAATTTAATTTTGGCTATGCAAATTTTGATGATGAAAGGTTAATAAAAGTTGACGACTATGACAAAATTATTTCTGCAATAAATGGAGTGTATAATTTTCCAAAGGTATTATTTTTTGATGAAATACAAAATTTGAAAGATTGGGAATTATTTGTAAATAGATTGCAAAGAACAGGCTATAATTTATTTTTAACCGGCAGCAATTCAAAATTATTAAGCGGCGAACTTGCGGCACATCTTACAGGAAGACATACAGTTATCAATATTTTCCCGTTTTCGTTTTCTGAAATTATAAAATCTAAAGGTTCAGATTTGCCCGATAGTGTTATTAAAGGATTATTTTCGAACTATATGTTTACCGGAGGGTTTCCTGAAATACAAATAAAAAATTATGATGCAGTAAACTATCTAAGCACTTTAATTGACAATATTGTTTTTAAAGATATTTTCAGGAGATATAAAATACGCTCAATCAGCGGCATTGAAGATCTGGCATTGTTTTTGTTCTCAAATATCTCAGATATCTATTCCTACCGAACATTATCGGAATTATCCTTACTTTCGAGCGATATGACGGTTAGAAAATATTTAAGATACTTTGAAGAAGTTTATCTGTTTTTTACCTTTAATGCCTTTTCATTTAAAATGAAAGAGCAATTAAAATCGGGTAAAAAGATTTTCACAATTGATAATGGATTTATTAATGCAAAAAGCAATTCTTCTTCACGGGATTCGGGTAAGTTGTTTGAAAACCTTATCGCTGTTTATCTAAAAGAACTTGAAATTGATAAAGGATGGCGGATATATTATTGGAGAAACAATGAAAATTATGAAGTGGATTTTGTGATTAAAGATAAAACAAAAATCACGACTTTAATTCAAGTGTGTTATGATATTAGTAATTCAAAAACGAAATCACGTGAAGTAAGGGCTCTTTTACATTGCAGCCGTGAATTTAATTGCGATAACGCAATTGTTGTTACAAATGATTATAGCGGGGAAGAGGTTTTTGAAGCAGGAACAAAAAAAGTTTCTATTAGATTTATTCCTGCTTACAAATTCCTGAGTGACAATTATAAACAAAGGCTCTAATTTTCACAATATTTGATTCTGCTAAGAAAAGAAAATATATATTAATTTAATAAGAATCTTATTACTATTGTTATTATTAAAGAAATAAATGTATAAAATATATTTAGATACTTCGATTATTCAATGCTCGTAGGTGAAAAATATGGAAACATTTAACACATAAGAATTTAATGATACTATACATACACGGGTTCGCGAGTTCGGGAAATGCGACGAAGGCGGGAATACTGAAAGAATACATGCAGGGCAGGGAAGATGTATTATCTCCTGACCTGCCGTACGCGCCGGAAGAGGCAATAAAACTTCTCGAATCGATTATTGACGGCGCTGAAGAAGATGTAACGGTTTTCGGAAGCAGTCTGGGTGGTTTTTACGCTTTGTATTTAGCTTCAAAGTATGACGTGAAAATATCGCTCATTAATCCGGCGGTTTACGCTCATCGCGGTCTGAAATCATACATCGGTAAAAACACTAATTACAGCACGGGTGAAG
>JAPLFI010000201.1 GCA_026390755.1 Ignavibacteriota bacterium | reverse complement strand
GTCAGTTGTCTGAATTTTATTATTTTCTTAACCGCCCCGAAAAAGATAATTACGCCGTAAGGCAGAATATCAAGAAGATAATTTATATGATACAGAAATCCCGAACTTTTTGTGTTCTGCTCTACTCCGAAGAAAGCTCTTTCGTAAATATGATAAAAGAAAAAATAATTAAAAAACTCTTTTCCGTATTCCGAAAACATATAAATATGCCATGGCAGGGCAATAATAAGCCCTGTTACCGACATAGTGATTAAATCCTTAATTGTGTAGTTTATTTTCTTATTTAATACAAGTACGACCAGTAATATTATAGCCGGAATGTAAAATCCGACGAGAATTTTCACCATCAGGCACAATCCGAAGAATACTCCTGCAAGTATATTATAATAAGATTTTTTTTCGTCGAGGTATATAAGGAAAAGATAAAAAGAAACGAGTATCAGAAAAGTATAGGGAATATCGAACTGGAATCTTTTGGAAAAAATATTGAAAATCAGGTTGCTTGAAAACATTAAAGCCGCAATAATACCCGCCTTCCTGCTGTATATCCGTTCGCCCGTTTTGTAAATTAATATTAGGCAGGCGAAACTCAGTATGAGGATTAATAATTTCAGAGTCACGCCCGTAAAACCGAATATTAAGGAAGCGAAATACCCTGTCCAAATAAGAAGCGGAGGGTGTGAGCCTGAATAAAAACGTCCGATTGAATGATTGCTCTGGTCAAGAAAATCTCCGTTAAGTTTTATTGACAGAACCCTCGAAGCATACATACCTTCATCCCATGGCTGAATGTCTGTTGCTATGATAGCCGGTAATTTAACGGCGGCTAAAAAAACAAGTATAATTGCAAACGCATAAAATACATTTCTCCCGTCCAGGTTTGTCATTTCAGCATGTCACCCCTTTGTCATTCCTGCACGTTTTAAGCCGGAATCCACCGTTCTTTGCTCTTTTTATAAAAACTTGTCCTGAATTTATTTCAGGAAAGTTCTTCTGTGTCTTCTCTGTGATCTCTGTGTAACTTCTTTTTATTACACATATTTAATAGCCGGAATCCACTGCTCTTTGCTCTTATTATAAAAACTTGTCCTGAATTTATTTCAGGAAAGCTCTTCTCAGTGACCTCTGTGTCTTCTCTGTGATCTCTGTGTAACTTCTTTTTATTACACATATTTAATAGCCGGAATCTAAAAATTAAATCCTAATGATACAGAATTTCCCGTGCCGAAGGAACTTGAATAAGGCGAAAATGCGTAATCGAGATATAAACTCTTATATTTAATCCCTAAACCGGTCGAAAATCCTTTGTTTTCGTAATTCAACTGATAACCGAGTCTGAGAAAGATGAAATCTTTATATCCGGCTTCACCTCCTATATTGGCATGGAAGAGCCCGCCGTCAATCACTTTAAAACCTTCAAGCGCTCCTGCAAATGAAAGATTGTTCTTCCTGTAAGTATAAGCGCCGCCGAATCTTATTGATGTAGGGACCTTTGTGCTGACACTCCTGAGTTCATTCATCGAACCGATATTTGCTATGACAAGTGATAACGAAATATTGTTTATCAGATAATTTGTGCCTATATCAAAGCCGAATCCGGATGCTTCGTCAACGTAAATCTTTTCGTAGAGGAGTTTACCCGTCAGACCGACATATAAATTCTTATAAACCTCCATACTTGCGGATAATCCGCCCGAAAAATTCTGTGCGTCGAATCTGTCCAGAGCGGCGCCCGGTATATTCCGTACTTCTATTCCTTCAACGCTTGATTGTAACAGTCCGATTCCGAGTCCTACCTTGCCTATACGGAATTTCGCGCCGACAAAATTTGTAGTCAGATCGGTCATAGATTTATTGTGCATAACGGTAACGTTGTTATTCTCTGTAACGGAGAGCCGGGCGGGATTGTATATGAAGGCAGTTCCGTCATCAGTAAGCGAAGCGAATGCTTCACCCATTGCAATTGACCTCGCCCCTACACCTAACTTTAAGAAGGAAAGACCTGTATTTGCAGTGCCGTCATTCTGAGCGCTTGCATTGCCGGGAGCCATTAATATAAAAATCAATAAGAGCTGAATGGAAACGGCTCCGCTGATCGCGGAAGTAATTTTTAAGTGTAACTTATGTACAATTGATATTTTACTCATATATTTGAAATACTTTTATGAAGTCTAATTAAATTTGAAAAACACACCGATATTCTGAACAGGATTCTTTGTATATGGTTCAAGCTGGAAAGAATAATCCAATCCGAGAATCACACTTTTTGAAAACGACTTCGAAAAACCAAAACCAAGTCCGGGTTTGATATTGCCGAAGAAATCATCGGACGTTACGTCAACCCTGTCAACACCGGCTCGTATTTTAAAGTGCTTTGACAGATTTATTTCACCGCCGGCTTTAAAAACATAATTATTATCGGACTTTATTTTCTGTGTAACGCCGAGTGTGTCTTTCGTCTCAAAAGACGGATTTAACTGTGATTCAAAGACAAGTGAAACCGAGCCGAGTTCTTCCGGAAGTTTATAAGAAGCACCTGCATCAATTAACACGGGAAATTTATTTTCCGTGACAGTTCCGTTTGCTCCGTAAACTTTACTCGTTTCCCATTTATATTTAGCTCCGATATCACGGACAGTAAGTCCGAATGAAAGGTTTGCTCTCGCAATATAAACTGCTCCGATATCAATACCCACGGAAGTAGTTGTTACTTCATCATAAAGTTTGGAGTAATACAGTTTAAATCCCGCGCCGACAGCAAATTGTTCGCTCAGCAGAAAGCTCGTACCGAGCATAAACTGGTTCTCATAAGTCGAAAGCATTCCTATCTGACGTGTGTCATTATCCCTGCCGTCTATATCGCTCACTCCGGCATTCAGCCATGAAAGCGAAATTCCTGCCGCCTGTTTGCCTTGCTGTAAACTGAATTTTTTTGCAAATGAAATAAAATTCAGCCTGCGGTCGAGATTAAGGAATGTATATCCGAAATTGAAAATTCCCTGTTCCTGCCAGCAGGTTAAAGCGGGATTATAATATCCCTGAACGTCGCCGAACACATCGGATGTAGATGCGTTACCCATTGACATGCTTCTGGCGCCGAATCCCATACGCGCGAATGCGCCCGGATGGCTTCCGTTATTCTGAGCGATTGCCGCCCCCGCCATAGATGTTAAGAAAATTAAAACAATTATTATTTTACGCATATATTTAAAATTCTTTTATAATTCTAATCTCCATACCCCATACCCAATACTAAATACCATATACCCAATACCAAATACTTTACTCTCCATACCCAATACTTTACTCTCCATACCCAAGACCCAATACCAAATATCCAATACTCCCTACCCTATACCATATACCCTATACCAAATACTTTACTCTCCATACCCCATACCCCATACCCCATACCCTATACCCAATACCTAATACTAAATACTAAATACTAAATACCCTATACCCTATACCCAATACCATCTCCCTACTGCATTACAATGATTTTCCCCCATACCGGCTTATCACTGTCAACCTCAATCCTATAAAAATATACTCCGTTTGCGACCTGATTGCCGGCGTTGTTCTTTCCGTCCCAGGCAGTGAAAAGCTCTTCGGAATTCGTGCGTGTTGCATTGGCTATTACCGTTCTCACGGGATTCATACCGAAATCGAATAATCTGATTGTAATCTTTGACGTCGGTTTTCCGGTTTTATAGAATATACGGACAAATTCCGTATTCGGAGCAAATGGATTCGGAGCCGCATAAGTCTTGAGGTCGGAACTGAGGTCAATAACCTGCATTGAGCGGTATATTTTCCACGGAGAAGCCCATGGAATTCCGGTCTCAAAAGTCCGGCATAGTCCGTCATCGCTTCCAAAATAAAGTGTATCGCCGATGTTATTGCCTGAGAAGAATCTTGGTGATTTAAGAACGTCTTTAGTTGCGGGGTCATAAATTAATGCCGGTTTCGACCAGTCGAAAATTCCGAAAGTTGCGCGCCATAATCCTCCGTCAGTTTCCGCATATACAATTGAATCGCGTGAACTAACGTTGTTTGGTGAATAATCTTTCAGAGTATATGCCCATGTCTGTCCGCGGTTTGTTGTATAGCTTATTGCGTTTACTTCGTTATTATCTTCGGCTCTCCTTGTTGCCGCCCATATAATTTCTTTGCCGCTGTATCTTTGTATTGCGAGATTTACAACAAAGTTACCCGATACGCGGTTTGAACCACTGCCTGAATTCTGGAAAGTATATTTCCTCCAGCTCATACCCCAGTCAGATGATATGTTAATTCCGTTTGCTGTTCCTGCAACCATAGTCGAATCGTTTACCGCTTCAACCGTAAATGCTCGATGGTTGAGGTTAGTTACTGGGTTGAGAGCAAAATTATACGTGCCTCCGGTATAAATGCTGTCGAGATTATCGGGCGGAAGTATAACTCTCTGCCACGTTGTGCCGTAATCCGTGCTCTTTCTTAGTCCCCCGGCGAATGAAGATATCCAGACAGTATAATTACTCGGGTCGTTCTTTGTTTTTGTTATGGCAATATCGTATGAAAGGTTTTGCTGTCGTACAACAACAGGAAGAGCATAAAGCAAGTTGCTTCCGTAAACAATACTCGTATCATATCTGCCGTCCATCGGCTGAGGATTCGAATTCCATGACGAGCCGTTATCGGTAGAAATCTTTATTCCCGTACCTGTTGCCACGTTATCACCGCTTATTTCCTCGCTTATCGCAGTGGCGACTGCAAGTATATTATTTTTTATGCAGAATCCCGAAACATCGTCTGTCCCGAACGGCGATAATCCGAAATAATTATCGAAAGTGTTAAACTTATCGGTTGTTCTCATTATTCCGCTTCCTGTGGCAAACCATACAGTATCGCCGCTTCTGAATATATCCGTTATGAAGTTGCTTACGGGATATTTTGCTTTATTGGGAGCAACGGACACTTTAATATTATCTCTTTGATTCTGAATAGTTTCTCTATTGCTGAACTTACCGAGTAAATATCCGGAAGGGTAGTTCGAAATCTGCCCAAAAGATACTCCTGTCGTTATCAGAAGAACTGCTATTACACTAAAATATTTTAATTGCATATTAACTTTTTTCGTAAATTTATTAATTCGGTCTTACAAATTTGATGCTGTCTCTATAGTACGTGCTAAGTGCGCCTGACCTGTCAGCAGAACGGAAGAAATACTTAAAATAACCATAAGACGAATCCGCCGCAGAGGGTAATACCGGATTAGTGAATGTCCAAATATTACTTCCCGCCGCCGTCATAGGTATCGTACCGATAAAACTTCCCGAAGGTCTGTATGCATCAAAATAAACGTTATACACGTCGCAGTCTCCGTCCGGGTCTGTTGCAGTGATTGTTAAAGTCAGATCAAATGAACTCGATACAGGACGGACGACACTGTCCGGAAGCGCGGCATTCGACAAAACAGGAGGCAGATTAGCCGTATTTATTAAGAAAAGAGCCGAATTTACAGCATTGCTGTATAACCCTGTTTCGTTTTGAGCTATGTACTGCACTGTATAATTTCCAACGAGAAGGCATGAAGTTATGTTTGCATTAACGTTGCAGGAATAACGGCTGTCTCCTGCTGTAGAATCAGGTGCGTAGCCGTCGTCATACATAGTAAACGTACCTAAAGTTGAATTATCAGGAGCTGTAAGTTTGCAGGTAACTTGTCTGATTCTTGCTCCGCCGTTCGCGTTTGCAGTCAAAGCAGTGAAAAAACTGATTACCGGTGCTCCCGATGTCGTAAATACCGTATCTTTGGATTTATATATATTCGAGATTACGGGTGAATCATACGATGGGTCTATTACGGTATCTGATTTCTTTTCACATGCTGTAAAAAGAACGGCAAGGAACGCCAAAAGACCCAATACGGAAAACAAATTCTTCGTTTTCAGAACTTTAAATTTAATTATTAAAAAGTTTTGTAAGTTAGAAAAATATACGAAAAAATGAAGTATAAAAAGGGTCTATATTGAATGTTTGTTTGTTTTATTCAATATACTGATTTTTTTGTGATTATTCAGCATAATTTACTTTCAAAATATTTTGAATGCGAAAATTTATACATAACATCTAAAGAAACAGAACCTTTCTGGTACCCCCAGGCTTAAAATCTACAGGAAGGACATCAGGGCGAGGCGGAACTTCAAAATTAGAAAAATGTCATGTAAGCAGATATACTACAGCACAAATGTTTATTCATTTATTTATTTCACGAAAATAAGTAGTTTCCGTGATATGGGTAATCCCAAAGATTAACAATAGAACTTTTCGGGGTTATTACGTTCTTTTTATAAATTTTAGCACGTAGCTTTTTGCTATGTTCTATCTCGAAAACTGGTAATTTTTTAGAAATGGAGAACAGGCAAGAATGTTGCGTCCTTATTCAGGACGCACTTTCTTATGTTTTCTGTTTTGGGTATACCAGTACCTCGAGATAGGATGTAATGTAAGTTGCGTCCTTATTATTTATTCGGGGCTATGAAACAAGAAGTGTTAAGTGAGATCCTGAAACAAGGGCTAACTTGTGATTATTATAAACGATAATAATTTAATAAGCTGATATGAATAATCAGAATAAATCCAAAGAAGAACTTATAAAAGAATTACAGGAGCAGATTTTTTTATTGCGGAAAGAAAATAATTCTTTAAAGGCAGAATACGAAAAAGACATCACAGAACAGAAACGGGAGGAGGAGGAGCTGAGGGAGAGTGAGGAGCTTCACCGCAATTTAGTGTTAAGGATGCCCGATGGTGTTTATAAAAGCACACACGACGGAAAATTTATCGAGGCTAACCCGGCTATGGTTAAAATGCTGGGCTATGAAAGTAAAGAGGAACTGATGGACGTTGATATTAAGACGCAGTTATATTTTGAGCCAACCGACCGCGAAAGCCCGGTATTGCAGGAAAAGCTGGAAGGAATGGAGATTTACCGCATGAAAAAGAAGGATGGTTCGGAGATTTGGGTTGAAGATCATGGCTGGTATAATGTGGATGAAAACGGGGAAATCCTGTTCCATGAAGGAATTTTAAGAGATGTTACCGGGCGTAAAAAAACAGAGGAGGCACTGCAATTACAAAGTGAAATAGTGGAAAATATGCAGGAAGGAGCTATACTTATACGCACCGGCGACGGAGTGATAGTTTATGCAAATCCGGCGATGGAACGGATTTCCGGATTCACTAACGAGGAATTTGTCGGGATGCAGATTAGCGCAATTAATGCCCCGACTGATGAGAATCCCGAAGAAATTTTACGGGTAATAATAGACAGCCTGAATACCAACGGAAACTGGCGGGGAGAAGTACTGAACCTGAGAAAGGACGGAACAATTTACTGGTGTTATGCTAATATCACAGCGTTTAAACATACAAAATACGGAAATGTTTGGTTATCAATCCATCAGGACATAACCGAGCGGAAGAAGGCTGAGGAGGCATTGCGCGAGAGCGAGAAGAATCTACGAAAGCTAAATGACGAGAAGGATAAATTCTTTTCAATTATTGCGCATGACCTGCGGAGTCCGTTCAATGGATTTC
>JAPLFI010000407.1 GCA_026390755.1 Ignavibacteriota bacterium | reverse complement strand
GCCGAATGGTTGTAGGGATTAAGTTTAATATACATATCATAATCCCGGATGGCTTCTTTAGTTTTTTGAATATTCAGTAAGTGATTTCCCCTGTCAAGATAGGGTCCCGGATTTAAGGAATCTTTAGCAATTAACAGGTTCATATCCTCGAATGCTTTCAGGTTCTGGACTTTATAAGCGCTGTCTCTTGGTATGTTGTATCCCATATGAAAAGTTTCTATCGTATCTTTATAATCAAAATAACCTGTTCCATAAATATCTGTACTGTCTCTTGTTTTGTTTATATCTTGTGCCTTTTTCTTCACAGTATCTTTACCGTCTGTTTCGGATTTCTTTTTCCCGCATCCGCCGAGAACGGCAATTAAAATAAAAACAAATAAAATTGCGGACATCCTATTAATAAAAGTGTTCATTTTATTGTATTCTCCGTTTTAATTAAATTCTTAAATATAAACCTATGTATTTAAATAATTATACTAATATAATACACAGGACGTTTTCCTGTAAAAGTTAACCAATATCCCAAAAGAACTATTCCGGCATAATATAAATAGTTTTTATAAAAAATAAAAGCTATTGAGAATAATATGCACCTCAACAAAGAAATATAAATAAGCTCATAAAAACCGATTTTTTATTACATGTTTTTATTTCCGTATAATAATGAACTGTCTCCGTAGCTCAGGAATCTGAACCCGTTATCAATTGCGTAATTGTATATTTTTTTCCAGTCATCTCCGATAAACGCGGCAACAAGCAGTAATAAAGTGCTTCGGGGTATATGGAAATTTGTTATCAGTATATCTGTCGCTTTGAATTCATATCCCGGAACAATCATCAGGCTCGTCGCGCCTGTTAAAATTTCAATATCCTGCTTTTCCATATAATTCAGTATATACCGGACGGAATCTTTGAAACTGATTCTCCCTGAACCCGCGTATTCATATACATCCCATTGATTAAGCGTTACAATATCTCCGCAAAGTTTTCCGTCAATAACACCCAGCCAGTACAGGCTTTCAAGCGTCCTTACGGTTGTCGTACCCACAGCCGTCAGTAAATCATAATTACTATTTAAAATATTCTTTAAAAATGATTTTCTTACAGTGAATAACTCCGAATGCATATTGTGTCCGGAAGCTTTTTCCGATTTTACGGGTTTGAATGTCCCCACACCTACATTCAAAGTCACGGAATCAAGGCAGGCGCACTTCTCCCTCAGATTTCTCAATATTTCATCAGTAAAATGAAGTCCTGCCGTCGGCGCCGCAACAGAACCATCGGCTCCCGCATACACAGTCTGATAGCGAAAAGCATCTTTTTCGTTCGTCTTTCTTTTTATATATGGCGGCAGAGGGACATCTCCCGTATTTTCCAGTACTTCTGAAAAAGTCAGTTCAGAGGGCTCCCATGAAAACAGAATCGTGAATTCGCCTTTTTCCGCTTCTATTTTTTCGGCGTTCAGAATACAATTTTCATTCCGGATTTGAAAATTCAGATGAAGAATTTCATCCCGCCATTTACTTGCATTACCTATAAGACATAACCATTCGGCACTTCCTTCAGATAAGAATGAAGATTCAACTGCCTGTTTATCAGCCGGCTCCAGGCAGAATATTTCAATTTTTGCGCCTGTATCTTTTCTGAATAACAACCTCCCCCGTATCACCTTAGTATCGTTCAAAGCAATAAATGAATTCTTTGGTATGAAATCAACAGCATTCCTGAATATAGATTCTGAAATTTTGCCGCCTTTATAAATCAACAATTTCGAACTGTCCCTTTCTTCAAGCGGCATTTGCGCAATCCGCTCATCCGGAAGCGAATAATCAAAATCACGAACATATATTTCTGAATATTTTTCTGGTGTTCGATTCAACATTCATCAATTAATATTTAACTAAAATAACCTTTTTATTTTTCTTATTAAACCTTATTTTATACGTACCACGTTCATTTAATATACTATTTTTTCAATCTTTGTTATTCGCATGACGTACGAAGAAGTTTTAAAGGATATTGTTACAGGCGACGAGCGATACGTAGTTCTCACTGCCGAAAACAGGGCGGCTATAAGAAACCTGCCCATTCATCTCGGTGAAAGATTCATTGATACCGGCATCACTGAGCAAACTTTGATTGGCGTTTCATGCGGTCTCGCTCTCAGGGGCAGGATTCCCGTTTCGCACGCTCTCGCTACTTTTCTCACGATGCGGGCTTTTGAATTTATCAGAACCGATATTGGTTTAGGCGGCCTTCCCGT
>JAPLFI010000214.1 GCA_026390755.1 Ignavibacteriota bacterium | reverse complement strand
GTGCAATATATTCAATTGCCTGTCTGCCATTTTGCGCAATACCGATAAGTTCAAAACGGCTGTCGCTGTACAGTAAACCTTTAAGCAGATTCTGCCCGACGAGGCTGTCCTCAACAATCAACACTTTTATTTTTGGCATTATCAATTTTGTTCAGATTACTCTGCGTATTGTTTCAATCAAATTGCTTTTCTCGAAACTACTTTTAACAATATAAGCATTAGCACCGGCATCCATACCACGTTTCAGGTCGTCTGCAGTTTCAAGTGCCGTGACTAAGATAACGGGCATATCCGATAAACTTTTATCTTCACGTATTTTTACCGTCAATTCAAAACCGTTCATACGCGGCATCTCGATGTCAGAAACAACTATATCGAAAATTTCATTCTGCAGAAAATTATACGCTTCCAATCCATCCACTGCTGTCTTTACCGTAAAACCCGCTGTTTCGATGAAATTACGGAGCATAGAGCGCACAGTGATAGAATCTTCAACGACAAGCACATATTTTTGTTTTATATCTGCGGAGGCAGAACTCTTTCCTGCTTCTGTGAAAGTTTCCGCATCTAACTCAAAAGAACTTTTTACTGAGACCGTACTTCGAACTGCCGATTCCATTAATTCCGGTATATTCAGAATAGGCACAATTCTGCCGTTACCAAGTAAAGTAACACCTGCAATATTAACAACATGCGATAACTGAGGTCCTAAGTTTTTTACAATACCTTCATGCTCGCCCAAAACCTCATCAACTGCCAGGGCAATTTTCTTCTGCATCAGCGAAATAATAATTACAGGAATATGGATTTCTTTATTCCTCTTAGACCTTCGAACAGGAAGACGGAGTATATCAGTCAGACTGATTAAAGCTATTGTTTCGCCGTTGGATGTAATTGTTTTTCTGGATTCAACAGTCTTTATATCGGAGGGAAGTATGCGAACAGCCTTTTGAACGGCAATTGTCGGAATAATAAAAAGCTGTTCCGCAGACATGGTCAGAATACCGCGGAAAGTAGAAAGAGTCTGCGGACATGTGATTATAAAAGCACTTCCTCCTTCTAATGATGACTCTACGTTTATACTTCCTCCTAATTTCTCTACTTTTTCCGCAACGATAGCCATACCGAGTCCCCTGCCGGAAATATCAGTAACAAAGGGACTTGTAGAAACTCCGGATCTGAAAATTAAGGCATAAATGTCTTCATCCGTCATCTCGTGTGCCGTATCGGGATTAATAATCCCCGCTTTAACAGCAGAGCTGATAACCTTATGCTTGTCAATTCCCGCGCCGTCATCGCTTACGCGCATTTCGATATTCCCGTCGGACTCCTGTGTGATATGAATTTTAAGTATGCCTTCAGGATTTTTCCCTTTCCTGATGCGGTCTGATTTTGTCTCTATACCATGGTCAATGCAATTCCTTATGAGATGTATCAGAGGATCTTTGATTTCTTCCAGAATACGGCGGTCAATTTCAATTTCCCCTCCTTTTATTTCGAGAGCGATTTCCTTATCGTATTCCCTGCTTAAATCCCTCACTATTTTCGGTACAATTGCGAGTAAGGATGAAAACGGATAAAGCAACGTTGATTTCATATCGAGCAGAAGTTCATCAATCATTCTTGACGTTACATGCCGTAATTGATCTAAATTTTTACCGATATTGAAAATATCCTCTTCGTGCTTTTTTCTGAATTCCTTTTCGTGAATGATTATAGATTTTTGTGATTCCGAAAAAAGTTCTGCGTTGAAAGAACCCTCAGAAGTTCCTGCATCGCCGGTGACACCTGTAAAAAGTTCCGCTAAATGCAAAGAATATATTTTAGAATTCCCGTCGTGTAATTTCCGGTTCCATGATGAATATTGATTCGCAGTATCCTGAAGTTCTTTGACGTAATGAGCAAGAGTTGATTTCACGGATATCATTTCCTCGGCTTGTCTGAGCAAATTATAGAGTTTATTAGTGGCAATACGTACAGTAAAGCTTTCTTTTTCCGTATCGGACAGAACTTTTTTTTGTTTCTCCGTAAAAAGCACAGAGCTTTTTTCTGTTCCGTCAAATTTCGCCGGCGGCAGATCATCAAAAGAAGTTCTATTATCTTCAGAATTTATTGAATCTTGATTCACCGATTCTTTGTCATCCTGCCCTGTCCCGCCCTGTCCCGCCCTGTCCTGAACTTGTTTCAGGATCGTTTCCGGATCGTTTCCGGATTGTTTCAGGTTCACCGGAACTGAAACAGGAGGTTGAATCCGGAAAGGCATAATCTTAGCGGTACCATGCTGAAATGTATCAAGATTTATCAGGAGCCGCGACAGCGTTGATGCATGTATTTTTTTCTCCTTATGGTCAACCTCACCGAGCATAACCTTGAGCGTATCCATAGCTTTATAGAGCAAATCAAACAGCTGAGGGAATAAAGTAATCTCCCCTTTTTTCAGTTTATGAAAAATTCCCTCCACGCTCATACAAAGCCGTTCGATATCGGACAGATTAACAGCACGTGCCGCGCCTTTCAGGCTGTGAACTTCGCGGAAAACGGTTTCGACTATTTGCTGATAACGGGATCCTTCTCCGGCCAAAAGTTCTGCTGAAGACGGATTTTTTTCCAGCTCCAGCAATCCGCTTACAACAGACTGATAATGCTCCGCCGCTTCAATTTTAAAATCGTTAAGCAGTTCCCGTAAAAAAGCTTCCTGTTCTTTATCCATCTTTAATTAAAGATTAAATCTTTCAATAACTTCTTTCAGCTTTTGCCCGAGTTCATTGAGGTTATGAGCCGCAATTTGAGTTTGTTTTATTCCTGATACATTTTGCTCGCTCGCCTGTTTAATATTTTCCATTGCAGGCACAATTTGCTCCATCCCTGCCATCTGCTGTTGGCTGGAAGAAGATATTTGAATGAAAGACTGCGCCGCTTCATCCACATTTTCCGCAAGAATTTCAATAACCTCTCCGCTTTGCTTAACAAGCCTGATACCATCTTCAACAGTCCTTGAACCTTTTCCCGTAACATCAACAGCCAGACTTACAGACTTTTGGATCTCGTTGATTATTTCTTTTACCTGAGCAGTGGCTTTTTTGGATTGCTCGGCAAGGCTTCGGATTTCCTGCGCCACGACTGCAAAACCGCGCCCGTGTTCTCCGGCTTTTGCCGCTTCGATAGCGGCATTTACGGCAAGAAGATTCGACTGGTCGGCAATATCCGTAACGCTCGAAGTAATCTCGCCTACAGAGCGGTTTTGATCGGCGAGTTTGATTACAGTATCGGCAATTATATTCATCTGACTGTCAATTTTTTTCATAGCTTCAATCACCTGTTGAACGGATTCCTGACCTTTTTCAACCGAATCTGTTGCCTTTTGAGAACTTTCGGCAAGCGCCACTGCTTTCTGATTCGATACTACTGCAGTCTGCCGAACCTCTTCAACTGTTGTAGTAGTTTCCGAAATCGCAGTAGAAGTTTCGGTTGCCCCCGTTGAAATTTCCGTTACCGAGCTAAGGATTTCCGCGGCTGACGTACCCAAAACAGTAACACCGTTTCTTATTTCCATAGAAATTTTACTGAGCATACGAAGCATCCACAGAATAAGTAAAATTGCAATGATTACCGTGCCGATTCCCATTATTATAATTGCAATAAGC
>JAPLFI010000161.1 GCA_026390755.1 Ignavibacteriota bacterium | reverse complement strand
TAATCCCCCCATATTATTTAAAAAAGACGGATCAGAAACTCTTAGTTCAGGCGGGCTGATGCTCGGTGTTTTAGACAGCGGAATAAATTATGATATCGGTACAGTATCAATTAAAAAGGATGAAGTCCTCGTTTTATATACTGACGGAGTTACGGAAGCCATTAATTCCGGTAAAGAAGAATTCGGAGAGCCGAGATTAATGCAGTCCGTGTCGGATAATTTCGGATACAGTTCGAAGATAATTCTTGATGAGATAGTTTCGGCAATCAACGATTTTGCAGTCGGGACAAAACAATTTGACGATATAACGCTTATTGTTTTGAAAAAGAAATCCGGTTAACCGGACAGGAAATGATTTTTGCTCAGTGTGAACGTTATAAAAAAAAACTCCGTAGTATTTCTACTAAGGAGTAATTATCTATGTTATTTGTCCGGTACTAATATTTTGTGCCTTCGCTTACAAACGGGATAAATGCAAGATGCCTTGCTCTTTTAACCTGCGTTGTAAGTTTTCTCTGCATTTTAGCCGTCGCGCCTGTTATTCTCGCAGGAAGCAATTTTCCCTGCTCATTCAAAAATCTTGTCATTAATTTAACATCCCTGAAATCAATAAAACTTTCGATTCCTCTTTCTTTAAAAGGGTCTCTTTTTTTCTGCGTCGATACTTTTTTCGCAGACATTTGTTGTGTTAACTTAAACGAGTTTTTGGTCTTAACTTTCTTCATTAAATTTTGTTTTAGCTTTTATTCTCTTAATTCCAGTAAAGTTTAAAAATAAGAAAATTTAATCATATTTTCAATACAAATTCTGTCTATATCTTCCTGTAATATACAGTATAAACAAACTTTCTGAAATTATTTACTGAATTTACGTGTTCAAAACCCGAGACGGCACATAAATCCGTAAATTCGCTCAGGTTTTTGAATTCTTTCACCGAATTATACAGATAGTCGTATGCATAAGCGCTCCCCGAAACAATTTTACCGATTTTAGGGACAATTTTTCCGAAATAAAAAAAAAAAAAAGGACTTTTAACTGAATTCCCGAACATTTCAAGCACAATGAGCATACCATTTTTTTTAAGAACCCTGTTAATTTCGCCGAGCGATTTTCCGGGATTATCAAAATTTCTTATTCCAAAACCAATCGTTACTATATCAACACTCTCTTTTTCGCGCGGAAGCAGTTCAGAACCGGCGAGAACAGTTTCCAGCAACGGACTGCTGATTTTCCTTTTTTGAACATCGAGCATTCCCTGCGATATATCGCAGGAATAAATTTTCAGAGGATTTAGTCTTAATAATTCCTTGGTCAGGTCGCCCGTCCCGGAAGCAAGGTCAATTATAACTTCAGTTTTTATGCCTGAACTTATTAAACAATCAACCAGCTTCCTCCGCCATATTTTATCAATATTTAATGTGAAAAGGTGATTCAGGAAATCATAACTGCCGGCAATCTCATCGAACATCCCGCTGATTTTCCGGGGATTTTTATTTAATTCCAAGATATATTTAATTAAACCTCATAGATTTTACAGGGTCAAATTTAGACGCCAGATACGAAGGTATGATTGTGGCAATAAATACGAGCAAAGTTGTTAACAGTGAAATCAGAATAATATATTCAGGTGTTAATAGAATCGGGACACTTTTCATGTAATAGAATTCCGGAAGCTGAAAAAACTTAAATTTCAATTCGATAAGCGAAAGTCCGATACCGATAAAATTCCCCATAATTATGCCGATAACCCCTATTATCATTCCGTCATAAAAGAAAATCTTCATAATATCCCGCCGTGAGGCGCCCAGGGATTTCAGAATTCCGATAGACTGTGTTTTTTCCAGAACAAGCATAAGAAGCGTGCCGACAATATTAAACGTTGCGACGATAATTATTAACCCGAGTATAATCGGTGTGGGAGCCTTCTGCAGTTCCACCCATGTAAAAAGTCCCTTATATAGTTTAAAAAGAGAGCGCGGATAATACGGATATCCGAGCACTCTTTTTATTGTAGATACAGCCACCTCAACTTTAGTAATATCGGATACGTTCATTTCGATTCCCGAGACATATTGACCCATATCAAAAAGTTTTTGAGCAGTTTGTATATCGGTATAAATCAGAACATCATCATAATCGCGCAAGCCGGTCTCATATATACCGCTGACCAGAAACTGTTTTACTCTCGGAGTATTCAAAGGCGACGGAATGCCCTGCATACCGAAAACAATTACTTTTTTCCCGACGGAAACGTTAATTTTTTCCGCAAGTTTATCGCCGATAATTAATTTAGCCACGAAAGTATCAACGGGAGTGAGGTCAAAATCCCCGTTTTTCAGCCTGAACCGGGCAGTGGATAAATCTGTTGCAGGTATTATTCCTTTAAGTACTATACCTTCAATATTTTCTTTGAATCTGATCACAGCTTCCTTCTGAACGTAAGGGGATATTCCGCGTGTTTCTGGAACAGTGTCTTTAATCATCTGAATTGCCGGGAAATAATCCTTAATACCCTCGGGTTTAAAAGAATTAATCTGTATATGCGATACGAGACCGGCGACTTTATCCCTTATTTCTTTTTCAAAACCGCTGAGAATTGAAACTGAAATTATCAATGCCGCAACTCCGAGAGAAATGCCGATTATTGATATATATGTTATAAAAGACACAAATTTCGAATCCTTTTTCGAAAATAGATATCTCTTCGCAATAAAATAATGGTAATTCAAAAAAATATTTTTACTTAAATTTCAGTGTTTAATAAAAAAGCTCTGATAAAACCGTCAATTTCTCCGTCCATAACAGATTGTGTATCCGATGTTTCAAAATCCGTTCTGTGATCTTTGACCATATTGTACGGATGGAAGACATAACTTCTTATCTGACTTCCCCATTCGATTTTCTTTTTTGATTTCTCTATAGAATCCAGACGTTCAAGTTCTTTTTGCTTTTCAAGAAGATAGAGCTTTGACTTCAGCATTTTCATGGCATTCATTTTATTCTGCAGTTGTGAGCGTTCATTCTGGCACTGGACTACAATTCCCGAAGGTAAATGAGTTATTCGGATAGCAGTTTCAACTTTATTAACATTTTGTCCGCCCGCTCCGCCTGCCCGGAAAGTATCAACTTTCAAGTCCGAAGTATTAATTTCAATTTCGATGGTATCGTCAATTACCGGGCTTACAAAAACCGCTGCGAATGATGTATGCCGTTTCTTATTCGCGTCGAAAGGAGAAATCCTTACAAGCCTGTGAACTCCGTTCTCAGCTTTGAGAAATCCGTATGCATATTCACCCGAAATTTCAATCGTCGCGCTTTTAATGCCGGCGCCGTCACCGTCTAATCTGTCAACCAGTACAGAATTAAAATTTTTCCTTTCGCAATATCTCAGATAAAGCCTTAAGAGCATCTCCGCCCAGTCCTGTGCTTCGGTGCCGCCCGCGCCTGAATTGATTGTCAGGATTACGTCGCGGTGATCATCGTCATCCGATAGTGTATTTTTGAATTCAAGGTCGGCGAGGTATTTTTCAAGTTCGGTGATTTCATTTTCCAGTTCTTTCTCAACGCTTCCGTCGTCATCCGTTTCAGAGATTTCCATTAAAACATCTATATCGGAGAGATAAGTTTCGCCTTTTTCAAAATCGGCAACCCACTTTTTCAGACCTGATATTTCTTTGAGAATTTTCTGCGCGGCGGAATTATCATCCCAGAAATTTTCTACCTGCGATTGCTTATCAAGCTCCAGTATTCTTAATTTTTTATTCGGGACATCAAAGAAACCTCCGCAAGGTTTCAACCTTTTCTCTCGAATCTTTTAATCTGTATTTCTGCTGTTCAAACATAATTACTGCCGTTATAATAGAATTTACAAAAATCGAATTAATACTAAAAAGCCAATCCCTGGCACTTCAGGCTTTTGGATGAGCCTGATTATACACTTTTTTTATCTTTTCGGGCGATATGTGTGTGTATATCTGTGTTGTTGACAAGCTCTCATGTCCAAGAAGATCTTTTACTGCTCTTATATCAGCACCGCTGTCAAGCATGTGTGTGGCAAAAGTATGCCTCAGAACATGCGGTGATTTTTTCTTCATTTCAGTAACTCTCGAAAGATTTTTCCGCACCAGCCTGTTCACCTGCATAGGATACAGCTTCTTACCGGTTCTGCCAATAAATAAATAATCAAGACTGCCAATGTTGCAAATATTTCTTATCTGTATATAATTCAAAATTGCTTTTTCCGCCTTGGAGCCGAATGGTACTATTCTCTGCTTCGAACCTTTTCCTGTTACTTTAACCGTCCTGCTGCGGAAATTGACATCGTCAAATTTCAGATTTATCAGTTCAGAAAGCCGCATTCCGGTGCTATAGAACAATTCAATAACAGCTTTATCCAGAAATACCAAATCATTCAGCCCTTTTTCGTCGAGCAGTTTGTTTATTTCAGCTTTACCGATATAAGAAGGAAGCCTTTTATTTTGTCTCGGGAATAATAGACCCGAAGCCGGGTTTTTAGAAATCAGTTTAGCCCTGTAAAGAAACCTGAAGTAAGCTTTAAGAGAAGATATTTTTCTTGATATAGAACGGTTAGAAAATTTTCTCGACTTTTTTATATCAAGCTTTTGTTCCTCGAATAAACCGGCAATGAAAGATTTTAACATTGCCGTATCGAGATAAGATTCATCTATTATAACTCTGTTGTTTTTACCGCCTTCAGCATCCGAAGCTCCGGTTTCAGAAGATTCAGAAATAAAAAGTCCGAATTGTTTAAGGTCATTTTCATAAGATAACAGTGTATTATCAGAATAATTTCTCGTAAACTTCAGGTAATCACAAAACCCCTGCAATGTTTTATAAAAATCAAGCTGTTTCAACACCTTTTTCTTTCTTTATATTTTCAGTGTGTTTGCATTTCGGACACTGCAGATGGTCACCGTCTTTCTTGCTTGTTTTAGCAACCATGTAATTATTTTTACATTCGGGACATTCCTGCATAACCGGCAGTGAATTCTCAATGAAATCACATCCGGGATAACCCGTACATCCGTAAAATATCCGTTTCCGCTTTCCGCCTCTTCTTTCGAGTATCTCCCCTTCCCTGCATTTCGGGCATTTAATACCGAGTGTAATCGGTCTGATTCCTCTGCATTTGGGATAATTTGAGCATCCGTAAAATCTCCCGTAAGGACCGATTTTCTCCAGCATATCGGCTTTACATTCGGGACATTTTATTCCTTCGGCAATTACATCTGCAGGTCTGGTCTGATCAACAGACATTGTCAGTTTGCATTTGGGATATTTTTCACACGTAAGGAACTGTCCGTTTCTGCCCCATTTTTTCAGCATTACAGCGCCTGTTTCCGAGCCGCATTCGGGGCAAATTATTTCGGTTTTTTCGATCAACTGTTTTTTAATTGCAGCAGCTGATGCTTCTGCCTCTTCAAGGTCTTTATGGAACGGGAAATAAAAGTCGTCGAGTACTTTAATGTAAGTATTCGTGCCGTTCGCAATTGTATCGAGTTCTTCCTCCATATCCGCCGTAAACTTCGTATTGATCACATCGGGAAAATGTTCCTGAAGAACTACATTAACCTGCAGTCCGAGATCCGTAGCAAAAAGTTTTCTTTCGATAAGATCGACATACTTGCGGTCAACGACAGTAGAAACAATATTAGCAAATGTACTCGGTCTTCCAATACCGAGCGTATCAAGCTGTTTAATAAGACTGCTTTCTGTGTATCTCGCAGGAGGGCTCGTAAAATGCTGTTCTTTCATCAATGTCAGCGCATTAAGCATATCATCAACTTTAAGATCATCCGGAATATTCTCGGTTTCTTCTTCACCGCCGTTATTCTGGTCTTCGTTTAAATCCTCATAAACCTTCAGAAAACCTGCAAATTTCATTTCGCGTCCGGTAGCTTTAAATAAATATTCGACTTTATCGCCGCTCGGGCTTATTGCTTTGATTATTACGGTCTTCTGGTCGAAGAGCGCAGGCATCATCTGAGAGGCAACAAATCTCTGCCAGATTAAGGTATAGAGTGATAGCAGGGCTTTATCAAGTTTTTTAAGGTCTTCCGGTTTTCTCATCACGTCTGCAGGCCTTATAGCTTCATGAGCATCCTGCGCGTTCTTTGATATTTTCGCCGTTGTTTTTCCCGCCATCAGATATTCCGGTCCGTATTCCTTTTTTATCAGGTTTGCCGCCGCTGTTTTTGATTCTTCGCTTACTCTTATTGAATCCGTACGCATATAGGTTATCAAACCAACATTACCTTCGCCTTTTTTAACTTCAACTCCTTCATAAAGCTTCTGGGCAAGCGTCATGGTTCTTTTCGGCGAGAATCCGAGCCTTGTTGAAGCTATCTGCTGAAGTACACTTGTAGTAAAGGGCGCGGGAGCATTACGCTTCGTTTCTTTAACCTGCAAATCAATTACTTTGAATTTATTCCTTCTTACGGCTTCAATTATCTTATGCGCTTCCTCAATATTATGGATGCACGGTTCTTCACCGTTATATTTTATAATTTCGGAATCAATTTTATAAAGTTTGGCGTTAAAAGGTTTCGACATACCGGATAACTTCGAAAATGTCCCGAAAACAGACCAGTACTCTTTCGGAATGAACTTCCTTATATCAAGTTCTCTTTCGCAAATCAGTTTCAGGGCTACTGACTGTACTCTACCGGCGGAGAGTCCGAAATAAAAAGTTTTCCAGAGAAAAGGGCTTACTTTATAGCCGAGGATCCTGTCCATTACCCGCCTTGCCATTTGCGATGTTACGAGATGCGTGTCAATGCTTCTCGGATGGTTCATTGCAGTTTCCACGCCGGTTTTGGTTATCTCATTGAATAAAACTCTTTTTATATTACCGTTTAATCCTTCAATCTCTTCCGCAATATCAGCCGCGATAGCTTCCCCTTCACGGTCAGGGTCGGTTGCGATGTATATAGTTTCCGCATTCAGTGCAACTTCCTTGAGTCTTTGCAAAACTTTTTCTTTTCCCAAAATGACTTCGTAATGCGGTATATATCCGTTTTCTATATCAATATTTATTTTGTTTTTCGGAAGATTTTTCAGGTGTCCGATTGTAGCTTCCACTATGAAATCTTTTCCGAGATATTTATTTATCGTTTTTGCCTTCGACGGTGACTCAACAATTACAAGCGATTTTCTCATATAATATATTCAATTATTTTTTAATATTTCCGACTATTACTTTATCTTAATGTAACAAACAAATTCAAATAAAAATTTTCTTTCGTCTTCATTTGCTTTTTTTGATGCTTGGTTTTGTCATCAAAACCGCAAATATGCAGGAGTCCGTGAATTACCACCCTTCTCATTTCCTCTTCAAACCCGCACTTGTATAACACCGAATTAGTTTCGACCGTGTCGGCTGAAATTATTATATCACAGTCTGATTCATCGGTTTCGTCATATCTGAATGTAATAATATCAGTCGCATAATCATGGCTCAAATATTGATTATTCATCCTCCGTATTTCCGCATCACCGCAAAAAAGAAAACTAATTGAACCAACAAGTGTGGATTCGTTTTTCAAGACTAATCCCGACAGAAAACGTGCATCCCGTTTCAGTTCGGTGTAAGCATATCTTCCCGACAGCAAGCCTCTTTTAGTAAAATAATTTATTTCAAGATTTCTCAAAAATGTATCGAACAAGCGTTTAATATTCAATCATTAAGCGGTTCAAGCACAGAGAGGGCAACAGCAGACAGCAGTTTTTCAGAATTTAAATCCATAAAATTACTTTTCAGTATATTTTTTTCCACGTTAGAGTATAAAGCGCAGTCTCCCCGTTTCGATATAATCAGACCCGATATTTTATCTCCGCAATCGGAATAAAATATCACTTCTTCAAGCATATCACTGATGATAAAACCCGAGCAGGACTGAAGCTGAAGATGCGAATTTTCGGAATAAACGGATATTAACCCCTGATTTTCAGGTTCGATGAATATATCAATACTTATAGAAGGTTGATTTTTGGAATTTTTTATATTAAATGAGTAAGAATTTTCGTTCTTTGATATACCGCAATTAAATAGTTTTTCAATTTTTTTAACGGAGTCTTCGGTTAATTTATTTTTCAGACCTCTGTTTCCCGTACTGTTCATTGTTCTTTAATATATAAAAGCCGTTTTGTTATCGAAACGGCAGTTTCTTTTAATTGTTACGAATTTTTGAGCCGCCCAGGGGACTTAAACCACTGACCCGCTGATTAAATAACGCCTGTATAATCACAATAATCAAAAATAGCGATTATAATTACAAACAAGTTAGCAATTCTCAAATATATACTCAATTCTTTTAAACGGTATATTTTATTTATAATTCTCAGCCGGACACAGCGCTAAAAACTGTGCGAAAAATGCAATTTAATAAAAGAGTACCGTTAAAAAAGACTTCCGAGTCAATAATAACCCGCCGCTCTAACTTATTTCCAGCTTTATAACATCCCTGTTTACAAGACCTTCGGGAATCCTTCCTTCATAGTAATCTATGATATTCTGAGCGGCTTTAACCGACATCAATTCACGGGTTTTTTTGGATGCGCTTGCGATATGCGGAGTCATAATCAAATTATCAAGGTATTCGAGTCCTTGAGTGAAATCGGGTTCATTTTCATATACGTCAATAGCGGCTCCTGCAATTCGTTTATCCTTAAGAGCTTTAAACAAAGCTTTTTCATCTATTACCGGTCCGCGCGAAGTGTTTATAAGATAAGCCGTCTTTTTCATCTTCTTTAATACCTTTTCTCCTATTAAATGATAAGTATTCTCGGTAAGCGGAACATTAACAGATATGAAATCCGATTCTCTCAATAATGTATCAAACGAAACAGAATTTACTTTAAAGCCGAGGGAAGCAGGGTCTGTTGTTTTATCGTAATATAAAACATTCATACTGAATCCGTAATATCCCCGTCTTGCTACTTCTTTACCGATACTTCCCATTCCGATTACACCAAGTGTAGAGTTAAATACGTCATGCCCGAGGAATTCCATCGGTCCCCATCCTTTGAATTTTCCGGTTCTCATAAATTTATCCGATTCAACTACCCGTCTGGCGACGGAAAGAATTAACGCAAAAACAAAATCGGCAGTAGTCTCATCGAGAATACGCGGAGTATTTGTAACTAATATGCCCTTTTCGGTTGCTGCCATGATATCTATATTATTATACCCTACTGCGTAATTTGATATCACTTTTAAATGTTTACAGGAATTTATTAATTCAAAATCTATATTATCGGATAACAGAGACAATATTACATGTTTATCTTTTGCTTTTTCAATAAGCTGTTCTTTACTTACAATTCCGTTGAAGTTATTTAATTCTACATCAAAATTATTTCTAAGCATATTTATTCCTTTTTCGGGAATCTTATGCGTTATATAAATTTTTGGTTTCATAACAAATATATTTTCTGTTTTTTAATTCAGGATTAGTTTTAATTATATCTTTTGCCAAAGCGGCAGTTTCTTTTAACAATTTTTCCGAATGCATTTTAATGTAACCGAGATTTATATTAACATTACCGTAATACGAAAAAATCAAATCTATACCTTCAGCATAGAGACTTTCTGCATTTTCACCCAGTTTACCTGCAACAGCAATCACTTTTTTATTATACTTTTTTGCGATTCGTGCAATTCCTACAGGAGCTTTTCCGAAAGCGGACTGGTAATCCAATGAACCCTCTCCTACGATTATCAAATCTGATTCTGCAATATTTCTTTCCAATGCCAGCAGATTTACAACACATTCTATACCAGGGTTGATTTTCGCATTTAAAAAAACTTTTAAAGAAGCTCCGGCTCCTCCTGCGGCTCCTGCACCCGGAAATTCAGTATCGGTAGAGTAATCTCTGTTAAGAATTGAGGCGTAGTTAACCATACCTTTTTCAAGCATTTCAACCATTAAACTATCGGCTCCTTTCTGAGGGGAAAATATTTTCGTTGCTCCGTATTTTCCTGTAAGTGGATTCTGAACATCGGAAATAACTGTAAATTCGACGTCTTTTAAACCGGCAAGAAGATTTTTCGATTCAATTTTCCCGATTTTTTCCAGCACCGAGCCGCATAAAAGCCCGCGGATTTCATCGCCCGCTTTGTCATAAAATCTGACCCCAAGTGCCGAAAGCATACCTATACCGGCATCATTCGTAGCAGTACCGCCGAGTCCGAGATAAATTTTTCCGGCTCCCTTTTTGACGGCATCTTCAATCATTTGCCCGAATCCGAATGTAGATGTTCGTGAAGGATCGTACTCTGATTCTTTGAGCAACATCAAACCTGCAGAACCGGAGATTTCCATAAAAGCAGTTTTATCTTTCATCCCGTAATAAGTATTAATCTGCCTTCCGAGCGAATCAAGAACTTCCAGATATTTTTTCTCTCCGCCCAGAGAATATAACAGGGCATCGACAGTCCCCTCGCCCCCGTCGCCTATCGGCGCAGAATGGGTTTCAAACCCGTCTGATTTAAAAACATCCGAAATGATTTCGGCGACCCTTACAGACGATAATGTAGATTTAAACGAATCGGGAACTATTAATACTTTCATATAAATTAAACAATTACAAATGATATCCGGTTGTTATTAATGATGTAAACAACCAAATCGTTATAATGATTCGTATTCATATCGAATTTATATCGTGTTTATATTGTATAATTCGAAGCTTATTGCGGCGGGCTTTTCTTTAAAAGAATTTGTATTTGACAGGAATTTGTTCGTTAATTTTTCTTATCGAAGTAAATTCACTTTTTAGTCTTCTGAAAATACCCGAATACGCTCCCGCATAAATATAATTTTTATATGAGGTCACAAGCTGTTGATACTTTATTCGATAAATTTTTCATTACTTCAACAATGGCAGAATTGATTCTTTAATAAAAATTGGGCTAACCTGCGGTGTACGGTAATTACGTTCGGTAAAAGAAATTATCAATTTATATTCGGGAAAGATATAAAGCTTTTGCCCGCCCGCACCTTCGGCTGAAACCACCTTAGTTGTTTTTCCTTCATTAATTTTCATCTCTCTAATCCACCAGAAATATCCATAGGTGCTGATATCGAACGACGTTGGCAGATATGAACTTGTTGATTTGTTAATCCAGCCCTCCGAAATCAGTTGTTGATTCTCCCATTTACCTTTATTCAATAC
>JAPLFI010000580.1:6937-9669 GCA_026390755.1 Ignavibacteriota bacterium | reverse complement strand
GTATTTCAAATTAGTAGTGTCGGTTATGTTATACGAAAGATTTAAGATGCTATCCGCAAAAGTGACCTCTCCGTCATTTGGTGCGATAATATTAACAGTTTTTAATGAATCACCAGTACCTGACTTTGTATCTGTGACACTAAATAAATCAGAATTATTTTTCATAGCAGTTATAGGAGTTGCAGGAATAAAAGGTAAGAAAACGTTATATGAAAGGGATGTATTCAGCAAATTGAAAACTTTCGTTCCTACAGAGATTGCTTTAGTACATGGATTAAAGTAAACATGACCAATTCCAAATGAATTTTGATCATCGGGATTGAATCTGTCAAATGTGTTTTCAGTTGTTCTTCTGTCAGGTCCTGCTAATTGGCTGTTAACCGAAACTACATAATCACTATTCGGGAAAAAATTTTGCTCAGAAGTTAATTTATTTGAAATTAAATTAATAAGTTCAAAAACAAGTTTTTGTTTTGGATTTGTCTTATCAAATGATTCCGACACTATCATGGTGACCTTAAAAAAATCTTCCAATTTAAAAAATATACCTTCAACACCCGGAATGGTTGCATAACGGAGAATTTCCCATAAGAAAGATATCAAATCATTGAAATTTTCGTCAAAACTAAAATTCCAATTAATACCTTCCATATTAGAAGCTGTGCCTGGAATTAAATCCCCTGCGATTAGAAATGATGGAATATTTGTTTGTTTGAAATTATATTTACCAGGTCCATTTGATTGTAACTGAATTACTGCGGGAGTACTTTTAATAATGCCATCTTGTTCAACAAAGAAAGTTTTTAAAAAATCGTTTTCCAGAACATATTTTTTAATTAACATAGTTAACGGTAAGCGTAAATAAAAAGGTAAAGGGGAATTGTTTGTAATAGTCAGAAGTAAAGCAATTTTCCTGGCTAAATCCGCCAAAGGAGAACCGTTATGAGGAGAATCTATCGTTATTATTCGATTTGCAAATCCTTTGCCATAATTATATTGCGATTTATATCCTAATTCCGAATAATAAAAAGGTATCTCCGAAGCGGCTCTGATTACTGAACCGCCCATACTATGACAAACATAATACACCTGATTGCAGGCATATCCTTTCTTACGGACTGACTCAATTGAGTATATGAAACTGTTGCTGTTTGTTATTCCGGGTAGATTGTCAATATTTAATAATCTATGTGCATTTTCTTCAAATGATGCTGATTTAAGCATTTCAGGAGCTTTCCGGAATTTAAATGTTGATTCTGATTCTATACCCATAAACGTTTTTTTATTGCCGCCGACTTTATAAGCAAAATTATTCCAACCTAATGGATCCCCACCTATACCATGTACAAACATAAGCAGAGGTCTGATTATTTTTATATCCTCAATTGTTGATTCCGGAATACCCTGAGAATAATTTACTGTTACTTCAACTTTTACAGTTCTTTCACCGCGTATATCATTTAAATCACCGAGTGAAAAATCATCAGGTGAAACATACCATACCCAGTTATCATCCTGCGGATTAGGAATAGTCAGTGTAGTAGCGTCCGCAGTGTTTGCTTCATCGCTATAAGAATATTTAACAGTTGCAATTTTCAACTTACCCAGTATATTGGAAGTATTATTATTTTGCTCGTCAAATAATCGCAAAGAAACAGAAGTAATCGGGAAAGAACCCGGCTTTTTAGAGATTTTCAGGTATATTCTGCTGACACCGTCGGAACAGACTCCTAAAACTTGTGGACTACTTGTTTGCGGATAGCTGTGATCCCATAGTTTATATACAGTTGCATGAGTTAAGTTGTTATATTTTACCGGCAGAGAATTCGACTGGGACTTTCTGCTTGTTTTATTTAAGTCTGTAACTTTACAAGTTATCTTGTCATTACTTTTGGCACTAATTTTTTGATTTATTACGGACGATAAATCAATCTGACGGTTAAATAATTGAGTAGAATTAATATTCTGATATCCCTCAGATATTCCCGACTGAATCCAGTTAACGCCATTATCCAAAGAATATTCTACGCTGTATTTATAATATCTTTTGATGTTAGAGACCGGATATTCGGGACCCGGTACCATTTTATCTCTCCATTCAACGTCAAGAATACTGCCGACGGAATCATACATGGGAGACGTAATTGTCAGATTATATGAACTTACTGCGCCAAGAATGTCGAATATTTTTGGCGATGGATTCTGATTGTTTATTGTATCTATTACATTACACGTATATATCCCCGCAGAAGAATTTGCCAAGCTCGAATAACTTGCAGTGAACATTCCGCTTCCCGAAGCATTTACGGTTTGCTCATATACAATCTGGCTTTCAGGGCTCACAATTATTATTCGTGCATAAGAGTTTGGCTTAAAATCCTTGCCTGTTATTGAAACTGAACCGCCGGCATTTATCTGAGCCGGTGATAAAGAGACCGAGGGCATATTAGCAAGGTTTCCCTTTTGTATTGTAAATGAGGAATTGCTTGTTCCATACAAAGAAGAATTTTCTAAACTCGTTATTTTGATTTTACAGTTGGTTGATGAAATATTTGGCACAAGCCATGAGAATGTACTGCCGGAAGCATTTACACTATTGACTATGAGGTTCCAGTTAACTCCATAATTGGTTGTCAGTTCGATTTTTACATTTTGTACATCGTTACTGTTCCAAGATATATTTTGAGTACTTCCTCCCGTGAAGCTCTCACCGCCATTCGGGAAATTCAAAG
>JAPLFI010000580.1:0-6920 GCA_026390755.1 Ignavibacteriota bacterium | reverse complement strand
CGGGAAATTCAAAGCAATATTCGGAGCCTGATTGAATAATTGCTGGATTTCGGATGAAGTTAAAGCTCTATTATATAATCTCAATTCATCAAAAATACCAGTAAACCTTGTTGATCCGGCACAATTGCACCCGTACCAGGAATGAGCCCCAACACCGGAAAAACTGCCATATATGTTCGGAGTATAAGTGCAGGTAATAGTTTTGAGAAGCTGACCATTTCTATAACCTTTTAATGTTCCATTGTCATAAACAAGGGAATAATATACGAAGATATTTTTTTCATCATTTGAAGCAGCAATGTTGAAGCCATCATAATTACTGGAGTTAAAACTGATGCTATCGCTGAAGTTTGATATTCCTATGAACCCTGAGTTATGGTCTCCAAAAAAAACATATCCTTCTCCGTGTCGATCATTAAGATTTTCGTATTTCACCCAGAGAGAAATTGTAAATTGCGAATAATTATTAATAAATTCCATATTCGGCAATAAAACATGTCCTCCATCTGAACCTAAATAATTCGGACTCCCGAATACCTTAATTCCATTTCCAACCTGACCATTTACAAACTCACACTGATTCATTATTGTACCGTGTTTACCATTACCACTCATATCGTCGGCATTACTCTCAAAAGGATAATATGCTATTAAACCCAAATTTAATGAATAAATTGAAACTATAAATGTATTATCACTTATATCATTTATACCAGAATTTAAAACATCGCTAATACGGGTTTTGCAGTTAGCTGAATTGTAATTAGGAACTGTCCATGTGTAACTTCCCGATGCCGCAGGATAGCTTGGGCTAATTGTTGACCAAGTTCCGCCGTTATTAGTTGTCAGTTCGATTTTTACATTTTGAACACCAAAACTATTCCATGTGATATTTTGAGTAGTTCCCGGAATATAATTCTCGCCACCGTTCGGGGAAGTGACTATTAAATAACCATCTATCATTTCTCTTTTCCATACGGAAAAATCACTTATTCCTGCAAAGATATAATTATTTGCATTTAATAAGTTTGACGAAAGCCCGACATAAGGAAGATTTTCGAAACCCTGATTTTTATTTATCCAGTTTGTTCCATTATTTGTTGAAAGGTAAATTCCTGCTCCAGTTCCGGCAACTATATTTGTCCCGATTGAAATAATAGAACGAACATCTAGATTTGTTAAACCGTTATTTACAGTGGTCCAGCTTGTACCGTAATTAGTTGAGAGATAAACGCCACCCGTTCCAACAGGATCATTGCTTGTCCCCGCAAAGATATTATTCCCACTCGCAGTAAGTGCATTAATATATTTGGTAGATAAACCTTTAGCGGTCCAGCTCTCTCCGTTATTACTCGATTGGAAAACTCCGGTATTAGTACCAGCGAAAATATTTGAACCGATTGAAGTAAGGGCCGTTACAGAAAGATTAGTTAAACCTGCATAATTCCAGCTATCACCGTTATTGGATGAAAGGAAAATTCCCGCCCAAGTTCCGGCAAAAACATTGTTCCCGCAAGATAAGAAAGAACAAATGCTGTTTAACCCCGTAGAAGACCAGCTATCTCCAGTATCGGTTGAACGGAATACCCCACCCTCTGTACCTGCTGTACCTGCAAGCATGATAGTTTCATTTGAGAAAAGATACTGGACTTGATAATATGAAAAACAATTATTTAGTTCCGTCCAGCTATCGCCATTATTGGATGTCTTGAAAACTCCACTTCCGTAATATCCAAGATCTTTCCAAACGGATGCAAATATATTAGTTCCGTTTGAAGTAAGAGCATCAACATATAGGCATGTTAAACCGCTATTAACCGTTGTCCAATTATTACCGTTATTGGTTGAACGAAAAACTCCATTAGCATCTGTTCCTGCAAATATATTAGTTCCACTTATTGCAAGAGCATTAATAGCTTGGCTTGTTAAACCGTTATTAAAGGCTGTCCAGCTTCCTCCGTTATTATTTGAATAATAAATCCCACTGTATAATGTTCCTACAAACAAATCATTTCCATTCGATGCAATAGTATTAACATAAAGGTTTGGTAAACCATTGTTTGCAGCTGTCCAGGATTCTCCGTTATTTGAACTAACAAAAACACCGCCACTGTATAAAACGGTAAACAAATTAGTGCCGCTTAAAACAAAAGATAAAACAAAAAGATTAGGTAAACCATTGTTTACGGCGTTCCAACTTTCTCCATTATTAGTTGAGAGATAAACACCATATTCAGTTCCGGCAAATAAATTATTTCCATTTACAGAAAAAGAATAAACACTTAAAATAGTTAATCCATTATTAACCGTAGTCCAGCTTTCTCCGTTATTTGCTGAACGAAAAATTCCCCCGCCAGCAGTTCCGGCAAATGTATAATTTCCTAAAACAGCAATAGACCATACTTCTTGATTTGTTAAACCATTATTCCTTGGAACCCAATTGTCGCCGTTATTGCTTGAGTAAAATATTCCTCCGCCAGAACCTGCAAATATATTTAATCCATTCGCTGATAGACAAGTAATCGAGGTATTATTTGTTATGCCATTATTTACAGCAGTCCAGCTCATTCCACTGTTTGTAGAACGATAAACCCCTCGACCAAAAACCCCCGCAAATATATTAGAACCAGAAACCCCGAAACAATTTATCCGTCCACCACCAGGACCACTTGTTGGCACCCATTGCGCCACAGAATTATTAATGCTAATGGTAAAAAGTACAATAGGTATTAATGCTAATGAGGAAATTATTTTTTTCATAATTGTAAATAAATCCAATTTATTAAATACAGTTTATTTGTGAAAATGGAAATTGCAGAAAAGGGTTTGATAACAAG
Organism: Ignavibacteriota bacterium; assembly: GCA_026390755.1. Classification (GTDB taxonomy): domain Bacteria; phylum Bacteroidota; class Ignavibacteria; order Tepidaquicellales; family Tepidaquicellaceae; genus JAPLFI01. Next base: position 4,083 of record JAPLFI010000580.1, on the reverse strand, counting down.
GGCAACCTCAATCAAGATGTAGTGAATCTCAAATATATTTATTGTCAGATTCAACATTTTGATTTATTATAGGTTTAATTTGACCATTTTCTTTAAAAAATATTCAATTATCTTACATAATATCACAAAAAAAGGACGCAACTTACATTACGTCCTATGCTGAGGTACTGGTATACCTATCACTAAAGACATAAGAAAGCGCGTCCATTTCTGGACGCAGCCGTCTCGCTTGTTCTTAGTGATTTGAAAATTACCAGTTTTCAGCATAGAACATAGCAAAAAGCTACGTAAAACCTTATAAATATAAAGAACGTAATCCAGTGTTACTTTTCGGATTATTCAATTAACGGAAGGTACTTATTTAGAATAATTAAAGCAAATGATTAAATATTTGAGGCGAAACGCCGCATTGACTCATAATTAATGTAACTATTGGTTAGGTCAAAAATAGGTCGTTGACTTATAATTTATGTACCCGTATATTTAAAGATATATTTATAAAAACAGTAAATATTTTTGAATTCTACGGCTGTGTTCTGAAAGTCCTCAGCTCCGACTTTATCATTGCCTTATACCCGACATCATTAGCAAATGTCCGCGGCTTCACATAATCATCCACCGACATATATGTAATATATTTCATCACCTCCCAGCTGAATTCTTCGCCGTCCATCAGGTTTCGCGCATAAGCTAACGGAGACCTCACACTCCTTTCCGTCGTTACAATATATAAATCCGCCACCGGCGCAAAGGCATGAAAATGCGCCACGTATATTCCCGTTCCCGAACCCCAGTCCCATGCAAAACGCGTGTTGTTAGAGACGCCCCAGAATTTATCCTGCGGCGCTTCTAACATCATCGGTGTTTCAGTGCTGATGTTCAGCGTAGCTCCGGGATATGAATACGTCAGGTTGTAAAAACCGTCTCCCTTCTTGAAAAATCCTTTTCCCGTCACTCTTAACCTGTATCCGAAAGACAATCTCAGCGGCACAAGTACCTTGGTTGATATTATGTCGCCTTCCGTAATATTAAGCTCTATGCACGAGTTCCTGTGAAGCGCTAAGAAATCGGCGTAAACAGAAAACCCCTTTACGTCATAAGCAAAAGCAGGAGGATAAATCGTAACAATAGATGATCCCGGATTCTCGTAGTTTGCGAGAGAATCGAACACTACCGTCTGAGGGTAGTAATTCTTTGCGATTGTAATCGCCCGTTCAACGTACTTGTTAAACGACGTATTCGATTTCTCGAGATATATAACCCTGCCGTTTATGTTATTCATGTATGACGGATAGTCCACCGATATCGTCTTGCTCGTTTCTCCGGGATTTACCGTCACGTCGGATGACCAGTATATGCTCTCGCTCAGAAATTTGATAATAGCTGTCTTTCCGCGCGGTACTGGCGGGAATTCAATTTTCAGTATGTCCGTATTAACGTATTTTGATGATGCCAGTCCGAAAAGAAATAACTCGGGCGTCTGCGTACTGAGGTTCGTATATAAAACTCCTATGGCGTTTGCATCGTCATAGACATAAAGCTGATAAGGAGTTTTCTCGGCGTCAACTCTGAATTCCCCTCTGCTGTCAGTTTTAGCGTTTCCTCCGGGAGTAACGGTGATGTAAATATTAGGTACGGGAAAGTACCTGTCGTCTAATACTTTTCCCCTGATTTCAACTCCCGATGCCGTATTGACTGTAAAAATAAAACACAAAACAATAAACGGTATCAAACTTCTGTAATTTGCCATAACGTAATATGCGTTTTATTTTACTCGTCCGAAAGTCTTTTAATTTCGTCTCTTAATTCAGCCGCTCTTTCAAATTCCAGGTCCTTCGCCGCTTCAATCATTTCATGCTTGAGCTGGTCAAGCAGTTCTTTTCTCTGCTCTTTGTTTATCTTCTTGAATATCGGCTCCGTCATCATGCTCAGCGATGTTTTTTCGCTTTCTTTTCCCTTGCTTCTTCTCAGGTCTTCCTTTGGTTTCGAATCCGCTACAATCGTAGTTGACATTATCTCTTCGTATGTCTTGTATATAGTCTTAGGTTCGATATTATGCTCCGTATTGTATTCTGTCTGTATCGCACGCCGTCTTAATGTTTCGTCTATCACTTTTTTCATTGAGTCCGTAACTTTGTCAGCGTACATTATCACAAGTCCGTTCACGTTCCTCGCCGTCCGTCCCGCCGTCTGCAAAAGGGATTTCTCCGACCTCAGAAATCCTTCTTTATCAGCATCAAGTATTGCAACGAGGGAAACCTCCGGCAGGTCTAATCCTTCCCTCAGTAAATTCACACCCACCAGCACATCAAATTCTCCGAGCCGCAATCCCCGTATTATGTCAACCCTGTCAAGTGAAGCAACTTCAGAGTGCATATACTTCACCCTCACTCCTATGCCAAGCAGGTAATCCGTTAAATCCTCGCTCATTCTTTTCGTAAGCGTTGTTACAAGAACTCTTTCGCTTTTGCCGCTCCGCTCTCTTATCTCCTTTATAAGGTCGTCAATCTGATTCTTAACCGGTCTCACCTGTATCTCGGGGTCAAGCAGTCCCGTCGGGCGTATCACCTGTTCAACTACCGAGCCGCCGCTCTTTTCAAGCTCGTAATTCCCCGGCGTTGCGCCCACGAAAATTACCTGATTCACCATTCCTTCCCATTCTTCAAACGTCATTGGTCTGTTGTCAAGCGCCGAAGGCAGTCTGAATCCGTGTTCCACAAGAGTTTTCTTTCTCACCCTGTCGCCGTTGTACATACCGCGTATCTGCGGCACCGTCACATGCGACTCGTCAACCACCAGCAGATAATCCTTCGGAAAATAATCGAATAAACACGATGGTCTCGAGCCCGGCTCGCGTCCGTCGAGATGCCGCGAGTAATTCTCTATACCGGAGCAGTACCCCACTTCTTTTATCATTTCAATGTCGAAGTTAGTCCTCTGCTCAATCCTCTGCGCCTCAATCAGTTTCTCCTGTCCCTGAAAATATCCAATCTGCCCGTGAAGTTCTCTCTGTATATTCACTATTGCCTCGTTAATCTTTTTCTGAGTCGTAACAAAATATTTCGCGGGATAAATCGAAACGCTGTCGTCAGCCTTTATAGTCCTGCCGTTTATTCTCTCAATGTACGTTATTCTTTCAATCACATCGTCAGTCAATTCAATCCTTATGCCGGTCTCGTCCTCGTATGCGGGAACAAGCTCTATGGTATCACCTCGCACTCTGAAGTTACCGCGTTTGAATTCCGAATCGTTCCTGACGTAATGAATGTCAACTAACTGTGTCAGAAGTTTCTTCCTCGAAATTTTCATGCCTTTCTTCAGCACCATCACCTGCTTCGCATATTCCTCGGGCGCGCCTATGCCGTATATACAGCTTACGGAAGAAACGATGATAATATCTTTACGTCCTTCTAAAAGTGCCGCTGTTGCCCGCAGTCTTAATCTGTCAATCTCTTCGTTTATGGAAAGGTCTTTTGCGATGTATGTATCGGTCGAGGGAATATATGCTTCCGGCTGATAATAATCGTAATATGATATGAAAAACTCCACCTTATTTTCGGGAAAAAATCTTTTGAATTCGCCGTATAACTGTGCGGCAAGCGTTTTATTGTGCGACATAACCAGGACAGGTCTGCCGATATTCTGTATAACATTTGAGATGGAAAATGTTTTGCCCGAACCTGTCACTCCGAGGAATACCTGATACTTCTCATTCCTTTCGACTGCTTCGGTTAATTCTTTAATTGCCTTCGGCTGGTCGCCCGCAGGCTCATATCCCGCCGTTAAACTGAACTTCATTTACTCAAATGTGTTGCAATTTTTTGATTTGTGCCTGCCGCTCTTATATTTTCGTTTTTACTCTAAATAAAAAAGTTCTTCGCTTTTAATAAGTGATAATCTGTGGCTAAAGTGTTAAGGTAACACTTAACACTTAACACTTAATGCTTATGTATATCCTTATGCAAAATCCGTTTCTTCTCCGTAATCTTTCCCTTGCCGTATAATTCAGAAATCCGTTTATGCATATCCCTGTCATTCTCATTCCTCAGTTGTCCCAGTACGAAATCAATAATGCTCTTCGGG
>JAPLFI010000006.1 GCA_026390755.1 Ignavibacteriota bacterium | reverse complement strand
GATACTTACTCCGGAAAAATATTTCTTAAGATGGAAAGAAGACGAGCAGGACGGCAGTATGCTGTTACTCGATAAATACCTGCTGAAGATGTGCGATAAAAAACGGTTTTTAGAAATAATATATGACTTTGTGCTGTTTGACGGCGGATACAAAAAACTGCCGAGGACACATCAGTATTTCGGCATTAAAGCGGCACAGGAAGCTGTACGCAGAAGAGAAGGCGGGATAATCTGGCATACGCAAGGGAGCGGAAAGAGTTTGATTATGGTTTGGCTTGCCAAGTGGATACTGGAAAATAATCCCAATGCGAGGGTTGTGATTTTAACAGACAGAATCGAACTTGATAAACAGATTGAGCGGGTATTTCATGAAGCCGGAGAAAAGGAAATAAAACGCACAACAAGCGGCAGGGACTTGATGGAGCAACTCAATAATCCTCTGCCCCGATTGCTTTGCTCGCTTATACATAAATTCGGCGCCCGGGACACGGATAATTTTGACGCATACATCAGAGAACTTGAGAGCGGACCGAGTAATACAACGGGTGAATTGTTTGTATTTGTGGATGAATGCCACCGCTCGGAATCCGGCAAGATGCACAAGGTTATGAAAGCGATTTTGAAAAATGCGGTATTTATAGGATTTACGGGCACTCCCCTGCTTAAAAAAGACAAGCAAACGAGCCAGCAGGTATTTGGCAGGTACATACATACATATAAATTCAATGAAGCGGTAGAAGACGGCGTTGTTCTGGATTTGATGTATGAAGCGCGCGACATTGACGCGAAACTATCATCGAAGGAAAAAATTGATGCGTGGTTTGAAGCCAAAACAAAAGGGCTAAACGATTTCCAGAAGCATGAACTGAAAAAGAAATGGGGCACGATGCAGAGGGTGCTGAGTTCAAAATCAAGGTTAGAAAAGATTGTTCAGGATGTGGTTTTTGATTTCAGCACAAAGCCGCGTCTTAGTTCTGAATTTGGAACTGCGATTTTAGTTGCCGGAAGTATTTATGAAGCAACTAAATACTTTGAAATGTTTCAGAGTACACCGCTCAAAGGCAAATGCGCTTTGATTACTTCTTATAATCCTGCGACAAGGGATATTACGACGGAAGACACAGGAGAGAATACTGAGACGGAGAAGGAGTATATATATAAAATATACGATGGAATTCTGAAAGATATAGCACCGGAGCCGGGGAAATCAAAATCAGAGACATACGAAGACAAATCAAAGAAAAAATTCATAGGTGAGCCGGCAAACATGAAACTGCTGATTGTGGTGGATAAACTTTTAGTCGGGTTTGATGCGCCGCCCTGCACTTACCTGTATATAGACAAGAAAATGCAGGACCACGGACTGTTTCAGGCGATTTGCCGTGTGAACCGTTTAGACGGTGAAGATAAAGATTTCGGATACATAGTGGATTACAAAGATTTATTCCAAAAGCTTGAAGGCGCATATTCGGTTTATGCTTCCGAATTAGACTGCGAGAATTTTGCAAAGGAAGAAATTGATATTTTACTTAAGGACAGACTAACCAAGGGCAAAGAGAGATTAAACGGGGCGCTGGAAGCCATTGCATTAGTGTGTGAGCCGGTACTGCCGCCGAAAGATAATATGGCTTATATACGTTATTTTTGCGGCAACCCAGAAAACGAACAGGATTTGAAAGACAGCGAAGCGAAGCGAACCGCACTTTACAAACACACGGTCGGATTGATACGGGCATATGCAAATATTGCGGATGAGATGACTGAAGCAGGATACAGCACTAATGAAATTGAAGCGCTTAAAAGCAGTGTAGATAAATATTTGAAACTGAG
>JAPLFI010000463.1 GCA_026390755.1 Ignavibacteriota bacterium | reverse complement strand
CCAGATAACCATTAAACAGATTAAAAGGACCTGTCCATTTGTTTCCGTCATACTTAAAATATTTAATCGTATCCCCTGCTATAGGATAATAACTGCGCACTACACTATAATAAATTTCTTTGCCGTCATTTGATATTGCTATCCTTTCGGCTGTAAACGATAACGGACTTACCGGAAGGTTAAATATCTTGGGAGTATTTCCCGGAGGCGTCTGCCCCAGGTATAAACTATCCGTAGGTATTGTCTGTGCAAAAGAGGCGTTGAAAATAATCAGAATAAGAATGGAAATTGTAAATATTTTCATAATGTTTGTATTAATTTAATTAAGTAAAATGATTTGTTTATATGTACGGTGATAAAATAACGACGGATAAAGGTATTCAGTAAAACCGTGTAATAAATCAGTGAAATTGCGAAATGTATAAGTATAAATTTTTTTGCAAGGGGAATAAATCCTTTAAATCACGAATTTCACTTAGAATAATGGGTAGTTCGCTTAAATTGATTATTTTTATATTTTGATATTTAGTAAATTCAGGTAAGTATTGTAAATGGAAAAAAAGACTTTAATAAAACTTCATATAATATTCTGGATAGTTTCATCATCCATTTCATTACTTGATACATTTGTTTACAACATTGATGCATATTCTGCTCACCGGTATATAACAGTATCTATTCGGATATTATTTAATATCTTCACATTTTATTCGTTTTATTTCCTTGTATCACCCAAAATCTTTAACAAAAAGGGAATAGTCTTTCTTGTCTTTTTCGAAATTGCATATCTGATTGTTTTCGGTTTTATATTTACTTTCATTACATATTTACCATTTGCATACATTAACTCCCCTGACAATCCGTTTGAATATACACTTGCTAACGGAATAGAAAACAGAATATTTGCTGTAGTCGCTTACATTGCAATGGTCTCCGTCCTTGGAATCCTGTCGAAGGTTTCTTTGATATGGTACAGAAATCAGATTAAACAAAAAGAAACAGAGAAACAAAATATCTCAAATGAACTTGCAATGCTCAGGGCACAGATAAATCCGCACTTTTTATTCAATACTTTGAATAACATAAAATCCCTTACAAAAAGCCTTCCTTTAAAAGCTATTAACAGTGTAGGTAAATTAATGAGCATAATGCAGTATATGCTTTATGAATCTTCACAAGAAACCGTTCCGCTGGTAAATGAAATCACTCATATACATAACTATCTCGACCTGGAGAAAATCCGGTACAGTGACCCTGATTTTATAGATTTTAAAATATCCGGCGATTATTCAAACATACTTATACCGCCATTGATTTTTATGCCTTTTATTGAAAATGCTTTCAAACACGGAAACAGACTAAGCCCTGCACCGGGTATTAGCATTAAAATCGGCGTCCTGAAATCAAATATTCATTTTGAAATAATTAATTTCACGAAAGATAATTATGAATCGCAAAGCAGGAACAGCGGTTTCGGTCTCGCAAATATAAGGCGCAGGCTTGATTTACTTTTCGATAAAAAATACGAACTGATAATCGCAAATGAAAATAATACTTATCTGGTAAAACTTAATCTAATCATTCCATGATAATAAATTGTATTGCCGTTGACGATGAACCTCTGGCACTGGATATAATCAAGGATTATATTTCCCAGGTACCTTTTCTGAAGCTGAAGAAGACTTTCAGTGACGGAATCAGCGTAATAGAATACCTTGCATCAAACAATGTTGATTTGATTTTTCTTGATATTGAAATGGGAGGAATTTCGGGGACTCAGCTGCTTAAAACACTTCAGAAAAAACCAAAAGTGATTATGACAACAGCTTACAGGAATTATGCAGTCGATGCATTCGACCTCGATGTTACTGATTATCTTCTTAAACCTTTTTCGTTCGAAAGATTCCTGAAAGCAGTTGATAAAGTTTATACTCTGCTGAGTGATATGCAACGCCCTTCTGAATCAGGCATCAGCGAAAAGGAATACTTTTTCGTGAAGTCGAATTATAAAATGGTAAAAGTAAACTATGATGATATACTGTACATAGAAGGTTTGAGTGAATACATTATTATAAAAACGAAGACTGCCAATATAATTACACTGCAGAGTTTTAAGAACATTGAGCAGACACTTCCAGAGTCGGCGTTTGTAAGAATACATAAATCTTATCTCGTTTCATTGAGCAAAATAGATTCTATAGAAGGACAATACGTTAAGATTGCGAACAAGGAATTACCTATTGGAAACAAATATAAGGATAATTTCTTTAAAATTATTTCATTAACGGGAAAAAAATTATAAAAGATATCCGATGCAAAGAAAACATATAATACTGATACATACAATCTACTGGTTTGTGATGCTGTTTCTCGTCGGGCTTGAGACTATTCCTGCATTTGGTAAAACTACTTACGGTATTATAGCAGCTGATTATATTATATATACTATCTTCTTCTTCGTAATATTTTATTCTTTCTACTTCTTCATTAGAAAAGAACATTTGAATAAAAAGAGTATCAGATCTTTAATCATTTTCGGATTGCTTTTCGTTATTCTCATAACCATACCAACCGGGTACATATATATATTTTTCCTCGCAAATGAAGTTTTCAGTCTGAACGGGAATGCATTCCTGCTTGAATTCACAAAATACTGCTTAAGTTTCCTTGAAACGAGTTTTCTCTTTGGAATGTCAGGTGCTCTTATGAAGATTGCACTGCTGTGGTATGATAATGTAATGAAGCAAAAAGAAATGGAGAAGCAGTTAATAGCGGGTGAACTTGCATTACTCAGGTCTCAGATTAATCCTCAGTTTCTTTTTAATACTTTGACTAACATCAGGTCTCTGATTGAGTTTCAGCCAGAAAAAGCAATCCACAGCATTGAAAACCTTTCAGAAATAATGAGTTATATGCTT
>JAPLFI010000198.1 GCA_026390755.1 Ignavibacteriota bacterium | reverse complement strand
GACGGTAATTATATAAGAAGGGAAATATTCAATGAGTTCATATACGGGGGCAATGATGAGCGTTATACTTTTGTTCCCGAATCGGAAATATGGATTGATAATTCAATCTCTGCCGATGAATTTCTTACTACTCTCGAACACGAAATATTAGAGCGATACTTAATGCGGGTCAACGGATTTACTTACTTTGATGCTCACGATTCAGCGTTAATGCTCGAGCTCGGAATGCGAAGAGGTTTCCTTTCTTCGGCAATCGGACACGAAAAACTCCTTCCTATGGTCAGCCCTGTTGATTATGATTCCACGCAGGAAATCGAAGAACTTCCCGAACTTATTAAACTGGAAGGTATTTATAAAATACCGTTCGCAAAAAGAGACAGTATAAATGTCTGGATTGTTGACGGCTTTAAAGTCCGCCGCGATATTTACCCCGATTTCGGCTTCAGCGGAAACAGTTCGGCATATCAGTTTATTCCCTATAACGAAATATGGATTGATGCTTCAGTCTCTTGTCAGGAAACGGAATATTCCATTCAACTCGAACTGAAAGAAATGTCATTAATGAAGAGCGGTTTGTCTTACGATTCTGCATACACAAATGCACTGAAAACAACGGACAGTCTAAGGCAGGCAGTTTATAAAATGATCAATAGTAAATCCGCATATCCTTTGCAGGGTAACAGATTCCGCGATACAGGCACTGGAGCGAAAAAGTAAGCACAAAATATTTATCCCCCATGCCTTTCAAGGTGATTGCCTATTAGCCGAGTCGTTATCCGCCCGCAAAATATCACCTTAGCTTGGATTGCTTTATTGTCTAACTTATGTTAAATTAGCATAATAGTATATATTATTGATGGTTATGTCAAATAAAGGCACGGAAATCCTCTGTTTCAGTATGGATGAGCAGAGATTTGCAATTTCTCTGGATTCGGTTGAGCGTGTTTTAAGGGCGCAGGCAGTTACTGCCGTTCCTGATTCGCCTGAATTTATCTGTGGCGTCATTGATTATCACGGAGAAGTAATCGCAGTTATCAACCTCAGAAGACGGTTCAATCTTCAGTCTCGTCCAATAGAACTGAACGATCGGTTTATTATTGCCAAAACTTCATCGGGAAAACTTGCATTAATAGTGGATGAGGTCGAAGGTGTTTTGATTCCGGACGAAATAGATTTGTATGAAGCTAAGCAGGTTTTCCCGGAAATTGATACCGGATTGAAATTAGTCAATATTCTGCGTGAGGATAAAGGAATTATACTGATTTATGATTTGGAAAAATTTTTAAGCGGAAAGGAAGAAATTAAATTACAGGAAATTAACAGAACTTTTTTCGGTATGTATATCAATTCAAAAAATAGTCTATAATGCGTGATAAAAGAGCATACGACTGTTTAACTGAAATCAGCTTGAAAATTTCCCGCCTTATAGGCCTCCATTTTCCCGATAACCGCCTGAAAGACCTTGAGCGCGGAGTGCTTTCAACAGCTAAGGAACTTCGGCTCGATGAAAACATCTATAAAATGAACGACTGGCTCACAGAACTTTTATCCGGGTCCGGTTCGTCGGAAAATGATATGAAGGTTTTAACTTCGCATCTGACAATCGGCGAAACGTATTTTTTTCGCGAAAAGCCCGCCTTAGACTTTTTTCAAAAAATTGTTATTCCGGATATTATTAAAAGACGGCATGGAAGTAACAGGCATATACGCGTCTGGAGCGCCGGATGCAGTTCGGGCGAAGAGCCTTATACAATTGCCATAATTCTCAGAGAAATAATTCCCGATATAATTAACTGGAGAATAACAATCTTAGCAACGGATGTCAGTTTGCAGTCTCTGCAAAAAGGGACCGAAGGAATATATACCCCATGGTCGTTTCGGGAAGTAAATAAGGAAATAACAGAAAAATATTTTATTCGTTCGGGTAATAACCGTGAGATTAAACCTGAAATAAAAAAAATGGTAACTTTTGCTTACCTTAATCTTGCCGAAGATTCATATCCGTCAATCGCAAATAACACTCAGGATATGGATGTAATTTTTTGCCGGAATGTTTTAATGTACTTCACTCCCGATAAGATTCGTGAAACCGGTCGGAGATTTTTTCGGGCGCTTGACGAAAAAGGCTGGCTGATAACAAGTCAGGTTGAATTGAACGACGAATATTTTTCCCCCTTTTCGAGAGTCCGTTTCGATAAAGGAATTTTTTACGGCAAAAAAAAGTCCTGTGAGCATAAATCAGCCTCCGTTAAATCAATTTCTGTTACGGCTTCTTCAAAAAGTTCTTCTGTTTCTAAATTTAAAAGAATCAAGCCG
>JAPLFI010000384.1 GCA_026390755.1 Ignavibacteriota bacterium | reverse complement strand
TATTTGCACCGATTGTAAAAGCACCCGATGTTAATGTCAAAGCATTAGAAACCGTCAGAGCTCCGTTCTGTGTGAGTCCGTTGCTGTTGTTTAGTGTTAGATTATATACCGTATTGTCTTTGAAAAGTCCTGATGCAAATGCCTGTGCCGCACTTCCTGAATAAACTAAAGTGGAACCCGATGCAGTTGCATCAATAGTTCCTGTACTCGTGAAAGTCATTGTTCCCGGAATTGTAAGCTGATAACCATTAGCTACTAAATCTTTTCCTGAAGCATTCGTAATATTACCTAATGAACGGTTCTGATCGAGCAAACAATGATTAACAGGTGAAGCAGCAAATGAAAAATCTGTACCATCAGGCGGGGTAATGTTTAATTCCCAGTTTGTGTTTACATTAAACGCACTGCTCGTTGCACCTGTCCATGTGTATGTTATCACACCCGCAGATTCGTAAGCTCCCATCCTTGGAGGATTACCGCGTGTTATGCCTTCATAGTCTGTCGTTATTCCTGTTCCTGTAATTCCGTTCAGTGTAGCAGCAGTTTTAAATCCTGATACGAATATCGGATTTATGTTTAAACTGTTTGCATCACCGCTTGTGGCTGTGCGCCACGCAGGCAGAGTTGTGCAGTAATTTTCGTTATAAAATCCGATATATCCGCCTGTCCCGGGTGCAAACAAGTCGTTGTAATCCGAGGTTGCTGCAGGTGTCGTTCCGTAATACATACAATAATGATTGCCTGTTGTTCCGTTATTTGAACGGGCATTATAAAGAACATTATTATTGTATGTTTTCGGTTCATTTCCCTGACTGTAAAGGGCATAACTCGACAAACCCCCGTCTATTGGAGAGCCGAATATATAGACAGTATTAAAATAAATATTACTATAACTGCTGTATCCGTTAGTGCCTATTCCATAAATCCCGTAAATAGTTGACCTTGTATTGCCGCCTAAACTTATTATGTTGTTGGAATATGTAATTTTAATGTAGGTGCCCCCTGAGTAAAATATACCATAATATCTTGTATTCCAGCAATTATTGTTGACACCAGCAGAAGATAAACCGTATATATAATTTTTATTAAGTGTGTTAGTTGAAAAGTTTCCGCCATTGTAAAAGATTCCATAAATAAAAGGACCCGAGCCTGTTCCTGTCGATGAAATATTATAAACTGTATTGCCGGAACAATCATTTACAACTCCATCGCCTCCGCCGCCCGTAGCAAATATTCCGTACATATATCCGTTAAATGAAGGGTTATTATTCGTTAGGTTATAGACTATATTATTGCTTACCGTAAGCTGATATCCGGTAGTAACCCAGATGGCGCCCCTTAAAGAAGCATCTCTTCCGCTGCCCCCGCATAAATTCGAAACCGTTAAATCGTGAATTGAATTGTTAGTTATTGTAAGTGGTGCAGCCATATCATAACTTAATATTCCGCTTATATAACTCACATTACCACTCGTTGCTCCGTTATTAAGATAGGAAATAGTGTTATTGGATATTGTAAGTCCTGAAGCTGCATTGTTGGCATTATGTATTCCTATAAGATACTGTCCGTCATTGTTACTTGGTGAAGTTAAAGAAATGGGGTTTGTAGAACTTCCTATCGTATTGTTGCATATAATTCCATTAGCATTACTATTACCTCTGTAAATACAGGTAAATCTTGAACAGTAGTTGGGATTAGTGTTATTACAGGTAATTCCGCCTATATTATTATACTGACAGGTAATATAACCTGAGCCATTTAAACATATCGGAACAAAATATGATCCATTTCCGTCAATGGTAAATGACATATTCGGAGTGCCTGTAATAGAACCGATTGTGTTAGGTTCACCTGAAGCACCTACCGTTACATCACCTGCATTTATGGCTATTCCAAACAACCAGGAATTATCCTTCTTATTATTA
>JAPLFI010000026.1 GCA_026390755.1 Ignavibacteriota bacterium | reverse complement strand
GAATAAAGATGACCTGCAATATATAAAGGACGAAGTAATGAAAACCCTCGAAATAATCAAAACCACACCGGTTGACGAGAAGATGCTGAAAGACGCAAAATCAAACGGAAAATATTCGTTTGCTATGGGTCTCGATAATCCCGGCTCGGTTGCGGGTTCGCTGGCGTATTACATAGCCATTACAGGCGACCCGGAAGCCGTTAATAAATACTATGCTTTGTATGATAAAATTACGCCGGAAGATATTATGAATGCGGCGAAAAAATATTTTGTGGTAACGGGTTTAACAATCGGAACAATTTCGGGCGATGAATCCTGTCCGGTTAAATAATTTAAAAACAAAAAAGAGTTTCCAAAATGAAAAATATAATATTCGCGTTAATAATGCTCGCTTTTGCGGGCAATATATTTCCACAGGAAGTGATTGAACTGAATCTTCCGAAATCAGATAAAGTGGTAATCAAGCTGATGTTCCGTAACGGCTCTGTGTGCGACCCCGAAGGTAAAGAGGGACTTACGCGCCTGACGGCAAACCTCGTAACTTCAGGCGGTACGTCTGACATGACCTATTCGCAGGTGCAGGAGAAAATTTATCCCATGGCGGCGCGCTACGGCGTCTCCGTTGATAAGGAAGTTTCAATATTCACGTTTCAGGTTCACAAGGATTTTCTCGATGAGTTTTATAAAATCCTTAAAGGAGTGATTCTGTCGCCTTCATTCTCTCAGGAGGATTTTGACCGTGTTAAATCGAATCAGCAGAACTATGTTGACCAGGTAATCCGCACTTCATCTGACGAGGAATACAGCAAAATGGCACTTGAAGATGTTCTCTTCGGCGGCACGAAATATCAGTACATGGTTATGGGTAAATCATCGGGAGTAAAATCTATTACGCTCGACGATGTTAAGTCTCATTACAAGAATTATTTCACGAAGAATAATCTTCTAATCGGAATTGCGGGCAATTATCCGTCAGGTTTTGCGGCGACTATAAAAAATGATTTGCAGCCGCTGTCAGGCGCAAACCCAGCCTTACCGGAAAAAGTATCGCCGAAAATGCCCGACGGTGTTAACGTAAACATTATTTCAAAAGACGCCTTCGGCTCGGCTATATTCATGGGTTTCCCGATGGATATAACGCGCTCAAGCGACGATTTCGCCGCGCTGATGGTGGCTAATTCATATCTCGGAGAGCACCGTAAATCTTACGGATTGCTTTATGATAAAATCCGCACAACGCGCTCAATGAACTACGGCGATTATTCTTATATAGAATGGTACGATAACGGCGGCTCTAATATGCTGCCTCCTCCGGGTGTGCCGCGGAGTTCAAATTATTTTTCAATATGGATTCGTCCCGTTCAGATAGGTAAACAGCTTCGCCAGCAGTATTCCGAACTTTCCGACGTTAAACTCGGACATGCGCTTTTTGCCATCCGGCTTGCACTGCGAGAAGTGGATAACATAGTGAAAAACGGAATATCGGAACAGGATTTTGAAGCAACGAGGGAATTCCTGCGCAGTTATATTAAGTTATATGTGCAAACGCCTGCAAGCCGTCTCGGTTACCTTATGGATTCAAAGTTCTGCGGAAGGAAAGACTTTATTTCCGAAATGGACGCACTGCTTGCAAAACTCACTGTTGATGACGTTAACCGTGCCGTAAAAAAATACTGGCAGATTGATAATTTCTTTATAACTGTCGTAACTGATAACAGCGAAGCGGAAGAGCTCGCCATAGCGCTGAAGGAAAACACTCCTTCGCCTATGAGTTATTCAAATTTAGTAAAATCCGGTCTTCCCGCCTCAGTTATCGCAGAAGATAATGAAGTCGCGAATTTCAAACTCAACGTAAAGAACGTAAACATAATTAAATCAGAGGACACGTTTAAATAATGCTGAATATTATAATAGGCAGTCTGCTTTTAAGTATAACACATGCGCTGATACCGAATCACTGGTTTCCGCTTGCGGCAGTCAGTAAATCGGAAAACTGGACACGCCGTGAAACGGTTGAAGTAACGGCACTTACAGGCTTTCTGCATACTCTCAGCACCATTATAATAGGAATAATAATCGGATTTATCGGCTATAAGCTCGGCGATACAGTCGAGCTTGTAGCCAGTATTTATGCGCCCGTAATACTCATCGGGCTTGGGCTGTATTTTATTATAATGAATCTGCGTAAAAAGCATCACACTCACTGCCATATAAATCCGGAGAAAATAAAACAAGCCTCAAAAAAATCAAAACGCGCTATTATTACTGCGCTCGGCACAATGATGTTCTTTTCTCCGTGTATTGAAATCGAAGCGTATTTCTTCACAGCGGGACAGTACGGCTGGGCGGGTATAT
>JAPLFI010000448.1 GCA_026390755.1 Ignavibacteriota bacterium | reverse complement strand
GCAAACACTTATCCTGGAATGGGCTATAAAAGCTTTGACCTGGGTTTAAACGGGACTTTAACTGCGAATTATGTTGTCATGTATCCATTAAGTGTTATTTTCGGAACTACGTTTAAATACGGCGGACTTAATAATCTTGCAAGCACGCCTTCGATAAAATCCGTTAATATGACAAACTTTAATTTCTTCGGGGGAGTCAGATTAGGATTTTAACTTTTATGCCTGTATCTCTTAAGTAGAAAAATATTACTCTTACAGATTAAATGAATTTTTCCGTAATTGATTACGCAATAATCGCGGTATATCTCGCCGGCAGTATTGCAATCGGTATTTTTACTTCCGGCAGGCAAAAGAATTCGAAAGATTATTTTCTCGGAGGAAAAGAACTGAAATGGTGGGCAGTCGGTTTTTCAATCGTAGCCAGCGAAACAAGCACACTGACTTTTATCAGTATTCCCGGGCTGGCTTATAAAAGTAATATGACTTTTCTCCAGCTTATTATCGGTTATTTTATTGGCAGAATGCTGGTTACAATGTTTTTTATCCCAGCTTATTATAAGGGACAAATTGAAACTGCATACGATTTTCTCGGAAAACGGTTCGGCGATAAACTCAGGAAACTTACTTCATCGGTTTTTATTGTCACGCGTGTTCTCGCCTCAGGCGTCAGATTGTTCGCTACTGCCATACCCGTCCATATTATTACAGGACTTGATTATCCGACCAGTATAGCAATTATAGGAATATTTACATTGATTTATACGTATCTCGGGGGACTGAAAGCCGTTGTCACCATGGATGTGATACAATTATTTATTTATCTCGGCGGAGCCATAGTCACTATGATTCTCGTTGTAAGCTATCTTCCGAACGGACTAGATGACGTGTTCAAGTACGGTACGGCAGGCGGTATTAATAAATTTCAGATACTTAATTTTGATACAGGAGGCAGTCTGTCGGCATTCTTTGCATCTCCATATACAATTATTGGCGCTGTACTGGGAGGCACGTTCCTGACTATGGCATCACACGGAACAGACCAGTTGCTTGTTCAGAGACTGCTCGGCTGTAAGTCGGTTCGCGACAGCCAGAAAGCACTTATGCTCGATGCAGGACTGATAGTTCTTCAGTTTGCTTTTTTTCTTTTCCTCGGATTGTGTTTATATGCTTTTTATCAGGGTGTGCCGTTTGATAAACTTACTATTGCTTCAACCGGAAAGGCGCTTACATCTTCGGATGAAATATTTCCGAAATTCATAGTTGAGAATCTGCCGGTAGGTATTGCAGGGCTTGTAATAGCCAGTATTCTTGCTTCGGCTATGGGTACGCTGTCGTCTGCCATAAGCTCGCTCGCATCTTCAACATATCTTGATTTATTCAAAGGAATGAGGAAAAAAGCCGGTTCAAACGGAAAAAGCGAAATGTTCTGGTCTAAAATATTTACTGTACTCTGGGGTGTTGTCCTTATCGGCGGGGCAATGCTCTTCAGAGATTCAAAAAATCCTGTCGTGGAAATCGGTTTGTCAATTGCATCGTTCACTTACGGCGGACTACTCGGCGCTTTCCTGCTCGGATTATTTTTCAGGAAGCCGAATCAGACGGATGCGATTTATGGCTTCCTTTCGGGAATTCTTATTATGGTTTTTGTAATTTATTTTTCAACAATTGCATATACGTGGTTTACGATGATAGGCGTAAGTGCGACTCTCTTAATTGCAAATTTATCTTATTTCATAAGAACCCGATGAGAACAATTGTCAATCGAAATACACTTAACACTTAACACTTAACACTTAACACTTAACACTTAACACTGAAAAAGTACGCAAATATCGCACTGAATCTCCCCCTGCATTCATGCTTCACTTATTCAGTACCCGATTTTCTTGAGCACGATGTATGTCCCGGCAAAAGAGTCGTTGTACCGTTTGGCAACAGGTATCTCACAGGTGTCATAATGGGCTTTTCGGATAAAGCTCCCGCAGATAAAACTTCTGCAGGCAAATCTTTTAATATAAGAGATATTAAGTCTGTGATTGACTCCGAGCCCGTCCTGAGCGAAGAAATGCTGAAATTTTCGGAGTGGTTATCTGCGTATTATATTGCTCCTCCGGGCGAAACAGTTTTTTTATTTCTGCCGAAACGCCTTAATATAAAAAGTGAACATTATTACTCGCTTGCAGCTGATTATGAAGAAAAACTTAATTCATTAATTGACGGAAGTGATGATGTATTTGATGTTGTTTCGCTTATTAAAAAAAGCAGCGCTATGACACCGAACTTTTTAGTGAAAACTTTAGAGAAGAAATCCGGCGGAAATATAAAGTCTGTACTGAATTTTCTCGAAAAACAGAAAATCATTTTGAAAAGTACAGGCTATTCCAAACAAACAGGGGATATACTTATCAAAACAGTTCATCCTTTATTCAGAAAAGAAGAAATTGATGATGTAATTCTCTCAAATGGAATTAAAGCCAAACGCCAGATTGAATTTCTGAAAATCCTTGCCGAAACAGAACTTTTTTCGGGTGCGGGAGAACTCAGCGAAATCATCAAAAAAGGAAAGTTCGCTTATTCAACTGCGGAAGCACTTGAGTTAAAAGGACTGATTAAAATTACAGATGAAAGAAAATCATCTTCTCACGGAAATTTTTACCAGGAAGACAAGAAAGATTTTGAACTGAACGCAGAGCAGGAATACTGCATAAAAGAAATTTCAGCTTCCCTTAATGCAAATGAATTCAAATCATATCTGCTTTACGGTATCACAGGCAGCGGTAAGACCGAAGTATATATACGAGCGCTCGCCGTTGCAATGGAGCAGGGAAAAACCGCTATCGTACTCGTTCCGGAAATATCTCTCACTCCCCAGTTAATCCGCAGGTTCAAAAATGTATTCGGTGATAAAGTCGGCGTTATGCACAGCAAACTGAACGATTCGGAAAAACTTCACGCATATCATTCCATCAAAGAAGGCAGACATAAGATTTTAATCGGTCCCCGTTCCGCGCTTTTTGCCCCGCTCGAAAATCTGGGAATAATAATCGTTGATGAAGAGCATGACACTTCTTATAAACAGGAAAACAGCCCTAAGTATAATGCCCGCGATGCGGCTATCGTTCGCGCAAAATTTAATAATGCAGTCGTTGTGCTCGGCTCGGCAACGCCGTCCGTAGAGAGTTATAACAACGCTTTGAACGGAAAGTATTCACTTCTCGAAATAAAAATGCGTGTCGAAAGCGGCGCTCTTCCTGAAATTAAAATAATAAATCTTCGTGAGAAACCCGATAAGACGAATTCCGCACTCGATTTCCTTGAGCGTATAAAAGTTAAATTCTTATCCCATGAACTCATTTATGCCATTGGTGAGAGAATTGAAAAAAAAGAAAGTGTGATACTGCTTCAGAACCGTCGCGGCTACCATTCGTTCATAGAATGTCTCTCCTGCGGCAACGTGGATATGTGCATACATTGCAATATATCTCTCACGTATCATAAGAATGCGGGAATTCTGCAATGCCATTTCTGCGGATATTCAAAACCCCTCAAAGGAATTTGCTCAGCCTGCGGCTCCGATAGATTAATCCCGAAGGGGACGGGCACTGAAAGAGTCGAAGATGAACTGAAAAAGATATTTCCGAAAGCAGTTGTCGAAAGGCTCGATTCCGATACAATGGGTACTAAATATCATTATCAGAAAGTATTGAACGATTTCCGTAACGGCTCCATAGATATACTGGTCGGCACTCAGGTAATTTCCAAAGGGCTCGATTTTCCGAATGTAACGCTCGTAGGAGTTGTTAATTCTGATATAGGACTTCTGCTTCCTGATTTCCGCTCAAACGAGAGAACCTTTCAGCTATTGACGCAGGTATCGGGTCGCAGCGGTCGCAGCGGTAAGAAAGGTGAAGTGTATATACAAACGAACCATGCCGAATATGACCTCTTCAATAAAGTCAAAGAGCATGATTACGCCGGATTTTACGAAACTGAAATTATGTTCAGAAAAGAGTGTAATTATCCGCCTTATAGCAGAATAGGTCTTATTGAAGTACGCAGTAAAGACCTTAAACTAACGGAAAATACAATCAATAATATATATAAACGTGTTGCCGGGCTTAACACCGAAAAAAGTCTTATCATACTCCCGCCGGCACAGCCCTTATTCTCAAAAATCAAAGATTACCATCGTTATCATTTATTAATTAAATCCCCGAAAAACTCCGACCCTTCTGGTAGTCGTCTGACAAATCTCTTCCGTTTATTAAATAGAGAATTCCCTGAGAAAGCCGACCTCCGCATCATCTATGACGTTGACGCTTACTCACTGCTTTAACAAACCAATATTTACACCGCTCTTGCTTTTATCTCTTATTCTCGGAGACTGTTCTTATCTTTTCTTCGCGTTCTTTATGCAAGCTCTCTATTCTTTTTCCCGTCCTCCCGATAAAAACATTCCGCAGTTACTGCCAATTTTATTCTCTTCGGATTCACCGTAACTCAGCAGTGCTTCATAACCGAGCGATTCAAGATTTTCAATTATTGACTTATTGTCCGCACCCTCTTTAAGAAGGGAGTTT
>JAPLFI010000110.1 GCA_026390755.1 Ignavibacteriota bacterium | reverse complement strand
TATAATAAGATTTTTATAGAAAGAACAATAAATATCGGAATGCTTCCTGTTGACGTGGCGATAAACTCAGGCGCCAGCGGACCGACACTGCGGGGTTCGGGTTATAAATACGATTTGAGAAAACACGATACATATTCAATTTATAATAAAGTTGATTTTGACGTGTGCGTTGGAACGGGTGAATACGGAACTATCGGCGATTGCTGGAACAGGTATATTGTACGTGTTGATGAAATGGAGCAGTCGCTGAGAATTATTGAGCAGTTAATTGATAATATTCCGGAAGGCGACGTCCAGTCGGCAGTTCCTAAAAGAGTTAAACCTCCCGTCGGGGAAGTTTATGTCCGTACGGAATCACCGAAAGGCGAACTTGCATATTATATAATCAGTGACGGAGGCATTAAACCGTTCAGGGTGAAGGCGCGGTCACCTTCGTTCTGTAATGTGAGCCTGCTTGAGAAGATTTCTAAGGGACACATGATTGCGGATGTGGTTATGATTCTCGGAAGTTTCGATATAGTTCTCGGATGTATAGACAGGTAATAGTAATATTTAATATTTAGCTGAAAAATTAAGAAAAATAATTCATAAAAATTGGAAGAATTTTTAAAAAGTATCATCGGCGATAATATAATTACATACATTATTATGCCGATACCCGCGCTTATATTCGTAAGTTTGTTTGCGCTTTATGCCGTTCTTGCCGAAAGGAAGGTTTCGGCATGGATTTCAAACCGCATCGGACCGAACCGTGCTGGCGGAAAGATGGGATTACTGCAAACGATTCTCGACGGTATAAAACTTGTGCAAAAAGAATTTGTTTCACCCGTGCGCTCTGACAGATTCCTGTTCAAAGCGGCGCCTTTTATTATTTTTACTGCGGCGTTTATGGGTTATGCAGTAATTCCGTTCAGCTCCCTGTATATCGGAGTTGACCTTAATCTCGGATTATTTTATTTCTTCTCGATTACTTCACTCGGAGTAATCGGTATGCTGATGGCAGGCTGGGCTTCTAATAACAAGTATTCGCTCTTCGGCGGAATCCGTTCCGTGGCACAGATTATCAGTTACGAAATTCCGACTGCTCTCGCGGCACTTGTAGTCGTAATGCTGGCAGGAACGCTTAGTATGCAGGCATTCTGCGTTGCTCAGGACGGCGGTATATTCAACTGGTTTATTTTCGGCGGACCGGGCGGTTTGAGCAAAATTATTCTGATACCGTTTATGATTACTGCCTGTGTTATACTTTTTCTCTCGACGCTCGCAGAAACCAACAGAACTCCCTTTGATATACCCGAAGCCGACAGTGAACTTGTGGCAGGCGTCCATCTCGAGTATTCGGGGATGCAGTTCGCAATGTTCTTCTTTGCCGAATACGCGCAAATGTTCGCCGTAGCCGGAGTCATCGCAACTTTGTTCCTCGGCGGATGGCAGTCGCCGTTCGGTGACCTCGTTCCGTTTCTGAATTCGCCGGTGATGCAGATTATCTGGTTTCTCGCGAAGGGATTCTTCCTCGTCTTTGTGCAGATATGGATGCGCTGGACACTGCCGAGAGTCAGGGTTGACCAGCTTATGACGATCTGCTGGAAATTCTTAATACCGATTTCGTTTGTAAATATTTTTGTTGTCGCTTTGTATATAATATTTTTTAAATAGGAATAATAATTTTAAATGAAAGCATATTTCAGCCATATATATCAGGCAGTTTCTTCGATC
Organism: Ignavibacteriota bacterium; assembly: GCA_026390755.1. Classification (GTDB taxonomy): domain Bacteria; phylum Bacteroidota; class Ignavibacteria; order Tepidaquicellales; family Tepidaquicellaceae; genus JAPLFI01. The sequence goes on along the minus strand of JAPLFI010000110.1, from coordinate 2,258 downwards.
TTGATCGGGATGGGAATTACTGGGAGGCACATGTTCCAGAAACCTGTAACTATTCAGTATCCTGAACAAAGGCTTCAGCTTCCCGAACGCGAAAGAAACAGGCTTTTTGTTGATATGGAAGACTGTATAGGGTGTGACCAGTGCGCAAAAGCGTGTCCCGTAAATTGTATAGAACTCAAAACTATTAAAGCCGTTCCGGGGGATATCGTCGGAAAAACAGGACTTACATCGCAGGGCAAGAAAAAAGCATTATTCGTACCGACGTTCACGATTGATTTTGCTAAATGCTGTTACTGCCAGCTCTGCGTGTTTCCCTGCCCGACGGAGTGTATTTTTATGACCGATGTTTTTGAGTTTTCGGATTTTAAACGCGCGGGTTTGAAATATGAATTTTCGGATATGACTGCTGAACAGACTGCCGAAAAGAAAATGAAAGCCGAAGAGTATGCGCTGGAACAAGCGAAGAAGAAAGAGGAAGCCGCGAAAGCTGCAGCTTCTTCCAAAAGTTCTTCAGCGGCGGAAAAAAAAGCCGCCGAAGCAAAGAAATCAGAGGCGCCTCCTCCGGAAGATCTTACGCAAACTGAGGATAACAAAAACAAAGAAGTTTAAAAAAGTTCTTAAGAAAGACAAAGATTATGATATATTACACAATATTATTTTATGTTTTCGCCGTGCTTGCTGTCGCGACGGCTTTCTATGTCGTTTTCGCGAAAAATGTTATACACTCGGCATTCGCCCTTTTCGGTACGCTCTTTGCCGTTGCGGGATTATTTGTTCTGTTAAACGCAGATTTCATCGCGATTACACAGATTATGGTATATGTCGGTGGCATTCTTGTCCTGATGATTTTTGGAGTTATGCTGACTACAAAGATTGCCGATATTGATATACACACGAAGAATCTGAACAGAATTCCGGCGATACTCTTTTCCACCGGTATCACGGTAATACTGATTTTTATTCTGTTCACGACAAAATGGAACATTAAACCGCAGGTGCAGAATCAGGAAACGGTATCACAAATAGGGAAGCTTATGCTGACGACTTATTTATTGCCGTTTGAAATTGCTTCTATAGTCCTGCTTGTGGCGCTCGTGGGCTCGGCAATGTATGCAAGAAAAACAAAATAAGGAATATTAATTATGGAAATAGGTTTACATCATTTTTTAACTGTCGGCGCGATACTCTTCGGGCTCGGGCTTTTTGCCATGATTACACGGCGCAACGCAATACTCGTACTGATGGGAATTGAGCTTATCCTTAATTCCGCGAACATTAACCTTGTAGCGTTTTCGAAGTTCGGCGGACTGGGAGTTGACGGGCAGATGATAACAATCTTTGTAATCATTCTTGCCGTCGCCGAAGCTGCCGTCGCACTCGGAATAGTGCTTAATTTATACAACAACTTCGAAACGGTTGACGTTGACGAAGCAAATTTAATGAAAGATTAAAATATTATTATAGATGGAATTTGCATTACATATACTGCCGGTTATCATACTTCTTATTCCGGTGTTTTCATTCCTCATACTCTCATTTACGGGAAAAAAACTGCCAAGAGGAGGAGACTGGCTTGCAACTTCACTTTTATTCATAAACCTGATTCTGTCATTCGTTCTGCTTGCGGCATTCGCTTCAGCGGGTAAATATACGTTTACAGTTGACTGGTTTAGCCTCGGAAGTACAGCGGCTGGTAATACACAGTTTACTGCAGGATTTGTTGTTGACGAGCTCTCCGCTCTTATGCTGGTAGTCGTTAATATGATCAGCGCGCTCGTTCATCTGTTCTCTGTGAAGTATATGGAGGGTGATACAAAATACAGCAGGTATTTCGCCTGGCTCGGACTTTTCACGTTCTCGATGATAGGTCTGGTGCTGACGAATAATATACTGCTGATGTATGTATTCTGGGAGTTAGTAGGCGTTAGTTCTTATCTTCTTATAGGATTCTGGTACGAAAAACCCGCTCCGCAGGAAGCTGCAAAAAAAGCATTTATTGTTAACCGCGTCGGTGATGTCGGGTTCTTTCTCGGTATTCTCATTATTTTTCTGACAATCGGATCTTTTACGTTCACTGATATTTTCGCCGGCGTAGAAGCAGGAAAACTTTCGGGCGGACTTTTAACCGCGGCGGGAATTCTCCTGTTCTGCGGTGCAGTCGGTAAATCGGCTCAGTTTCCCCTGCATGTGTGGCTGCCCGACGCTATGGAAGGTCCTACACCCGTATCAGCATTGATTCACGCGGCAACTATGGTCGC